>JAHWLA010000201.1 GCA_019347595.1 Actinomycetota bacterium | reverse complement strand
ACCGCTTCGACGTGCTGTCCGACTACGGGGCGTTCCGCGACCTCCAGCGCCACCGGCTCCTCACCATCGACTGGCAGGACCTCTCACCCCGGCACGGCTTCGTGCTCCCCGAGGCGGTGGCCGAGGCGGGCCTGGGCGACCGCTTCGCCGACGCCATGGAGAAGTCGCAGTCACTGCACGACGCCATCGCCGAGCGCTTCCCCAAGCAGGCCGCCTACGCCGTGGCCCTGGCCTACCGGGTGCGCTACACGATGCAGATGAACGCCCGCGAGGCCATGCACGTGCTGGAACTGCGCACCGGCCCGCAGGGGCATCCCGAGTACCGGCAGGTGTGCCAGGAGATGCACCGGCTCATCGCCGAGCAGGCCGGGCACCCGCTGGTGGCCGACGCCATGGGTTTCGTCGACCACGGCACCTACGACCTCGAGCGCCTCGAGGCCGAACGCCGGGCCGAAGCCCGCCGCGCCACCCGCCCCTGAACCCCCCGAAGTGTGCGGAGTTCGCCCGGTACCGCGGTACCGCGGGGCGAACTCCGCACACTTCGACAGGTGCCTGTTCAAGATGGGGTTGAAGTGGCCGATGTTGCGTGTGTAAAGTAAAGGGAATTCCGGGGGCGGAAGGAGGTCTCATGCGTCGATTCCGCGCCCTTGCCGCCATCGTGTTGCTCACCACCGCAGGTCAAGCCGCCGTGGGCACCTACCGGGTGAGACGGGGCGACACGCTCTCGCGCATCGCCAAGCAGCACGGCACCACGGTCGCCGACCTGGCCAAGGCCAACGACCTCGCCGATCCCGACTTCATCCGCGAGGGCCAAGTCCTGTCCCTGGCCGCCGAGAAGGAAGCGGCGTCGGCCCCGGCCAAGGCCACCCTCGTCGTGCATCACCCCGAGCTCTCGGCCAAGCAGGTCGTCGTCGGCACCGGCGAGCGCCACCACACCATCGTCAAGGGCGAGAACCTGGCCCGCATCGCCCGGAAGTACGGCACGAGCGCCGGCGCGCTGGCCACGGCCAACAACCTCAAGAACGCCAATGCCATCCGGGCAGGCGCCACACTGACCATCCCGGGGGCCAAGGCCGACTGGCTGTGCCCCGTCGCCGCCCGCAGTTGGTTCTCCGGCAGCTTCGGCGCCCCCCGCCCCGGCGGCCGGGCCCACAAGGGCACCGACATGTTCGCCTTCCGGGGCACGCCCGTGGTGGCGCCGGTGAGCGGCGTCCTCCGTCACAGCCGCGGGAGCGTGGCGGGCAACGCCTTCTACCTCAAGGGCGACGACGGCAACACCTACTACGGCGCCCACCTCGACCAGCTCCACGCCAAGCCGGGCCGCATCGCCCGGGGCGGGCGCATCGGCACGGTGGGGTCGACCGGCAACGCCGAGGGCACCACCCCGCACCTCCACTTCGAGATCCACCTGGGGGGCACCGAGGCGATCGACCCCTTGCCGACGGTCGCCCGGTGGTGCTCGTGAACCGACGCCTGCGCGCCGCCGCCACCGTCGTCACCCTCGCTGCTGTCGTAGTGGGCGGCCAGGCCGCCGCCCGGCCCAAGAAGGCCGCCCCGGCGGGCACCTACACCGTGGTGCGGGGCGACACCCTCTCGCGCATCGCCAAGCAGCACGGCACCACCGTTCGCGACCTGGCCGCGGCCAACGGCATCGCCGACATCCACCACGTCCGCCTGGGCGCCCGGCTGACCGTGCCGTCGACAGGCGTGCCCGCCACGGCGAAGGCCACGCCGGCGAAGGCCACGCCGGCCAAGACATCGCGCCCCAACCTGCGCACGACCGTGGCCACACCGAAGCCCCCCAAGAAGGTGTCGTCGAAGCTGCCCGCCAAGCTGCGGCGGTCGCCCGAGCGCCTGGCCCTGTGGGGGCACTTCGACGAGGCGGCCCGCACCTACAGCGTGCCCGCCGACCTGCTCAAGGCCATGGCGTGGCAGGAGTCGGGCTGGCAGAACCACAAGGTCTCGTCCACCAACGCCGTCGGCATCGGCCAGCTCATGCCCGACACCATCGACTTCGTGAACGAGATCCTGCTGCGTCGAGCCCGGCTCGACCCCGGCAAGCCCGAGCACAACATCCGCATGTCGGCCCGGTTCCTCCGCTACCTGCTCGACCAGCGCCAGGGCGACGTCGACATGGCGGTGGCGTCCTACTACCAGGGTCTGGCCGGTGTGCGCAGCCGCGGCGTCCTGCCCGAGACCGAGCTGTACGTGCGAGCGGTGCTGGCCCAGCGGCGCTACTTCGCCTGACAGAAAATCTGCGTTGCCGCTGACCTGCGGCGACGCGCGAAACCGCAGGTCAGCGCGCCTGTCGTGCCTCTTGACGGACGGGCCGCGTCCCGCGAGAGTGAACAGCATTCCGAGACGCCCCAAGGCCAGGTCGTGGGCCTCCGGTTCCCGGGCAACCGGGCAGTCGGAGGGGGCCGTCGAGGGTAGCGGGGGTTCCCAGGAAGCTCAGTAGAGAACGTCCCAAGGACCCGTCCGCTCGGCATGCCGGGCGGTGGTCGGGAGACGGACGGTACCAACGGCTTCCTGGGCCCCAACCCCGCTTTCGCCGACCCGTTCGTCCCTTTCGTCCCCGTGCGTGGCGCCGTCACGTGACGCGTGTCACCCGCTACGCTGCTGACGAGGTCGTCATCGACGAATGGGGGACGGGGACCCTTGCCCGACGAAGCCATCATCTCGCTGCGAGGCGTGACCAAGCGGTTCGGGTCGCATACCGTCCTGGAGGACATCACCTTCGATGTCCCCAAGGGCCGCATCACGGCGATCCTCGGCCCCTCGGGCACCGGCAAGTCGGTCCTCCTCAAGAACATCATCGGCCTGCTACGCCCCGAGGCGGGCGAGATCTGGGTGGACGGCGAGAACATCGTCGGCATGCGGGAGAAGGACCTCTACCGGGTCCGCCGCAAGTTCGGCGTGCTTTTCCAGGACGGCGCCCTGTTCGGCTCCATGAGCCTGTACGACAACATCGCCTTCCCCCTGCGCGAGCACACCAAGAAGCGGGACAAGGAGATCCGCTCGATCGTGCACGAGAAGGCGGGGCTGGTGGGCCTGCTCGACCACCTCAAGAAGACGCCGGGCGAGGTGTCGGGCGGGATGAAGAAGCGGGCCGGGCTGGCCCGGGCGCTGGTGCTCGACCCCGAGATCGTGCTGTTCGACGAGCCCGACTCCGGCCTCGACCCCGTCCGCGTCGCCTACCTCGACGAGCTGGTGGTCAACGTGCAGCGCGAGACGGGGGCGACGTTCTTCATCATCACCCACAACATCCCGTCGGTGATGCGGACGGCGGAGTACATGGGCGTGCTCTACCAGGCGGGTCTGGTGCAGTTCGCCTCCCGCGAGGAGATGCGCACCACCGACAACCCCATCATCAAGCAGTTCCTCTCCGGGCGCGCCCGGGGCCCCATCGGCATGGACGAGATGGCCCCGGACGGCTCGGCGGTGGAAGAGGAGCTCGAGGCCCAGGAGGCCGCTCGCTTCGGCGACGAGGACGAGCCCGAGATCATGACGGTGTAGCGCCGTGGCCACGACGTTCGCCGCCAAGCCCCAGCACCTCCTGCGAGAGACCGGCCACCTGTTCGCCGTCTCTCTCGAAGGCCTGCGCGCCACCTGGCGGGTGCGCGAGTGGTGGCCGGAGTTCGTGGGCCAGTGCTGGTTCATCGCCAAGGTCACCAGCCTGCCGGTGATCCTCATTTCCATCCCCTTCGGGATGGTGATCGCCCTCCATGTGGGGTCGTTCAACCGCCAGCTCGGCGCCGAGGCGGCCACCGGGGCGGCCATGGTGCTGGCCATCGTGCGGGAGGCGGCGCCCGTCGCCACCGCCCTGCTCATCGCCGGCGCGGGCGGCTCGGCCATGACCGCCGATCTGGGGTCGCACAAAATCCGCGACGAGATCGCCGCCATGGAGGTCATGGCCGTCAACCCCGTGCACCGGCTGGTGACGCCCCGCCTGTGGGCCGCCTCGACGGTCTCGATCATGCTGGTGTCGCTGGTCAGCGTGGCGGGTCTGGCGGGCGGCTTCGTGTTCAACGTGATCGTGCAGGGCACCACCGCGGGCGCCTACTTCTCCGGCTTCACCGCCCTGGTGCAACTGCCGGACCTGTTCCAGGCGCTGGTCAAGGCGTGGGTGTTCGGGTTCATCGCGGCGATGGTGGCCTGTTACAAGGGCCTCTACGCCAAGGGCGGGCCCAAGGGAGTGGGCGACGCCGTCAACCAGGCGGTGGTCGTCACCTTCATCCTCATCTTCTTCGCCAACTTCATCCTGACGACCCTTTACTTCGCGCTGGTGCCGCAAAAGTTCTGATGGCTGCCCCCGGACCCTCGCTCCTCGGTTCTCGTTACGGAAGTGCGCACCCCGGCGCGCACTTCCGCAACGAGAACGGCGGTGAGGGGGTGGGGTAGTGGCGCTCGTCGCCCCCGTGCGCCGGGCGCGCCGCGGCCTCCACACCGTCGGCAACGCCTTCGAGGAGGTGGGCAAGCAGCTCACCTTCTACCTGCGCATCCTCAGCCAGATCCCCCAGATCTTCACCCGGGGCTACACCAAGCTCCTCCTCGCCCTCATCAGCGACATCACCATCGGTGCCGGGGCGCTCATCGTGGGCGGCGGCATGGTGTTCGTGATCTTCTCGATGTCGTTCTTCACCGGCACCGAGGTGGGCCTCCAGGGCTACAAGGGCCTCCAGCAGATCGGTGCCGAGGCCTTCAC
>JAHWLA010000200.1 GCA_019347595.1 Actinomycetota bacterium | reverse complement strand
TCGGCGCTGTGGTCGCGCACGTGGTCCTTGTCCCAGTCGCCCCGGTCGTCCTCGTGGCGTGGAAGCTGGTCGAAGACCTCGCTGCGCTCCACGAGCTGGCCCAGCTCGAACACGAACATGCGGGCCCGCTGCTTGTCGGCCAGCAGCACTCCCATGCGGCCGTACTCGTCGAGCACGCCCTCGAGCTGCTTCACGTGCGGGGTGGCGTTGATGACGAGTTGGTTGCGCACCGGGACCGGCAGCTCGACGACCTTCCAGAAGTCGTGGGCTGTGCAGGAGAAGATGGCGAGGCCCCGGGTGCGGGAGCGGTCGATGCCCGACTTCACGTGAGCCTCGATGCGCTGGAGGTCGTGCACAGCGGGCGCATTCCCGTTCGTCTGTTCGCCCGCCCGTCGGAGAAGCGACTCGAGTTGTATTTCGTAGTCCTTCGGACGAACGTACCGGCGGCCGTCGACGTCCAAGTAGAGCGTCACGACCGGGGCGTGCTGCCCCTTGAAGCCGGCCAACGAGCGAATGGCGTCCTGGGTCAGCGTTGCCACGTCACCTCCATGAGGTTGCGGTCCCCTGATCGTACCCCGCGGGTGGCTCGGCCCCTACCCCTTGTTGTGCCTAGGAGACGCGAATGTGCTGGACGCGAGGCGCCGGTTCGGGCGCTTCCTGGCCGTCTGTGGCGCTCGCCGCCCGCCCCCGGGCGACGAACGGGGCGGCCACCTCGCCCAGCACGGAGACGACGGCGAGCAGCGGGGCGGGGTCGTCGACCAGGTCCTCGGCGACGTCGAGGAAGGCGCGGGCGGCAGCGATCAGCTCCTTGGCCGCCGCCTGCAGGTGCTCGATGCCCTCGTGGGCGCGGTCCTCGTTCAACGGTCGTCCTCCTCGAAGGCGATCTCCAGGCCGTCGTCGCGCAGGTTGGCGCTGACCACATGGCGGCGCCGCAACGAGTCGGGCAGGAGGATGGCGCGGCGGTGGGGGCCCACGCGCACGAGCAGCTCGTCGTGGCGCCGGCCGACCTCCAGGTCGTCGCGGTCGGCGAACGGCAGCTCCAGGCGCAGGATGTGGGCCTTGCCCCGCTTCTCCACCTTGAGCGGGCGGCCGGTGTGCAGCACGGCGGCGGGGTCGAGGTCGCCGTAGACGTCGTCGGCGAAGCGGCGCAGGCGGTCGACGCCGACCAGCTCGTCGGAGGCCAGCTCCGCCTTGAGGATCGGCACGGGGGCGAAGCCCTCCTCGATGGCGTCGAGGTGCTCGGCGTGGGCTTCCTTCCACGCCTTGAACCAGGGGTCGACGACGGCCTCGGGCAGCAGGCGGTTGGCCACCACGGCGTCGACGCGGTAGCCGAACAGCGACAGGTAGGTGGCGGTGCGACGGGCCTCGGCGATGACCATGCGCTCGGGGTTGACGACCAGGCGCACGCTGGTGCGGGCCGGGTCGGTCAGCAGTTCGCGCACGCCGTCGAGCCGCTCGTAGAACCGGCGGGTGGCGTCGAACACGTCGTCGCCCGCCACCGGGACGGTGCTCACGGTGCGCAGGATGGGGCGCACGACCTTGGTGATAGTGCGGGTGGCGGGAAAAACCCGCTCCATGTACCAGGCCAGGATGTCGGGCAGGCTGAGCAGGCGGATCGTCTCGGCCGTCGGCGCGCAGTCGACGACGATGACGTCCCACGCCCCGCTGTCGGCGTGGGACTTGATGTCGGAGAGACTGAACACCTCGTCGAGGCCGGGCACCACCGACAACTCCTCGGCCTCGAGGGCTTCGCGCCCCGCCCAGTCGAACAGGCGCACCAGGTCCTGCTGCACCTCGCCCCAGACGTCCTCGAGCCGTTCGGTGGCGTCGAGCTGCTGTCCCCACAACTGCGGCGCCACCGAGGTGGGGTCGGGGCCGAGGTCGCGGTCGAAGGAGTCGGCCAGCGAGTGGGCCGGGTCGGTGGAGAGAACAAGCGTGCGCAGGCCGGCGTCGGCGCAGCGCAGGGCGGTGGCGGCGGCCACGCTCGTCTTGCCGACGCCTCCCTTGCCGGTGAACAGGAGGATGCGCACTACGAGGCGGCGGAGGCGGACTCGACGCGGGCCTTCAGCTCGCGCAGCGCGTTGGAGATGATGCGCCCCTCGGCGCGGGATTTGATGAAGCCGGGCAGCGGGACCACCAGCTCCACCGCGAGGTGGTAGGTGACGGCGGTGCCGCCGTCGTCGGCCGGGTCGAAGATGTAGGTCCCGTCGAGGCGCCGGGTGATGTCGCCCTTCTCCAGGACCCATGACACCGCGTGCGGCGCGTCGGAGTAGTCGTAGGCGAGCGTGTACGAGGTGCTGCGCCCCATGGCTGCGGCCCGGAACGCCACCTTGGTGCCCCGGCCCTCGTCGTCGCGCTCGATGACCTCGACGTGCTTGATGTCGGCCACCCACTCGGGGTAGCGCTCGAAGTCGAGGACGACGTCGTAGCAGCGCTCCGGGGGCGCTTCCATCCTCATGTACTCGGTCGCCTGGTCCGCCACGTCTCCTCTTCTCAGTAGCCGGCCGGGCTGTTGCGCTTCACGACTGCGTAGTAATAGCCCAGCACGATCCCGTTCCCCCACAGCATCCATGCGCCCGCCACCCCGACGAGCAGCCACCGCACCCACCCCCGCTTGTCCTCCTGCCCGCCCGCGAAATGGTGCGCGGGGCGGTTGACGCAGTCGAGCAGCGCCAGGAGGGCCGGGAACTCGAGCCCGAAGATGAGCGGAAGCCACCGCACAAGCGGGCGATGGTAGTCGTCAGCCCTGACCCCGCCCCGGGCGCGGCGTGCGCTCGGGGAAGACGCCGTAGCGGGCGCCCCACAGGCCGGCCAAGGCCAACCCGTAGACGGGGACGAGGATGCCGAAGGCCAGGCTGGTGTTGGGCCGGGCGACCGCCAGCGCGAAGGCCACGAGGATCTGCACGGCGAAGGAGCCGAGCAGATTGCGCCGAACGGGGCGGGGGGCGACCTTGCCCTCGAGGAAGAACATGGCCATGACGCCGACCTTGTCGGTGCGGCTGCGGGAGACAGCGCGGGCGTAGGCCACGAAGAACGCCACGGTGCCTGCCGTAAAGAGCGCCAGCGACAGGAGGAACGGGAGGAAGTCGAGCGCAGGGACGGCCGCACCGATCGCCGCCGTCACGCCGAAGGCGGCGGTGCCGATCCACGAGGCGCGGACGATGGACTCGCCCGCCGGCTCGGCGTCCGCGTCGTCGTCGTGCATGTCGCTCACGCTCCCAGCCCGCGCAGCGCAGCGTCGAGACGGGCGGCCAGGTGGTCGTAGTCGAACTGCTCGACGGCGCGGCGGCGGCCTGCCTCACCCATGCGAGCGCGCGTCACGTCGTCGTCGAGGAGGCGGCCCAGCGCAGCGGCGACCTCGCCGGCGTCGCTCGGCCGGCGCATCACAAGGCCGGTGTCGCCGTCCGCCACCGCCTCGGCCGCTCCCCCGCTGTCGCCCGCGAGCTGGGCGACACCGCACGCGGCCGCTTCCAGGAAGACGATGCCGAATCCCTCCTGTTCGAGGCCGGCCCAGCGGTTGCGGCACAGCATGGCGAACACGTCGGCGGAGCCGAGCAAGCGGGGCAGGTCGTCGTCGGGTACGCGGCCGAGGAAGCGGACGGGGGCGCCCGTGCGCACGACCAGCCGTTCGAGGCGACCGCGGTCGCGGCCGCTCCCGGCCACCAGGACGGTGAGGTGGGGGCGGTCGCGGGCGAGACGGGCGGCAGCCTCGATGACGACGTCCATGCCCTTGCGGGGAACGAGGCGGCTCATGGTGACGACGACCTCGTCGTCGTCGGCCACGCCGAAGTCGGCGCGGGCCTTGCGCCGCTCGTCGGCGTCGAGCGGGCGGAAGCGATCGGTGTCGACGCCGGGCGGGACCAGCGTGGTGGGCGGCATGTCGTCGCCTGCGACCCGGCGGGCCTCGGCCGCCGGGTAGCCGCCCGCGGCGACGACGTGCGCCGCGCGCGTCACGACGCGGCGCAGGGCCGCCGCCGAGCCGGGCAGGCGGCCGGGCACGGTGACCTCGGCGCCGTGGAGGACGACGGCGTAGGGACGGCTGAGCTTCGGCCCGACGAGGCCGAGCGGGAGGGCGGGGTCGAGGAGGACGACCGAGGCGCCGACCTCGGCGGCCAGCATTTCGATGCGGCTGGTGGTGGCGGGCGTCGGCAGGAGGACGCGGTGGTGCGAGCGGACCACGCGGAAGGGCTGGGCGGCGTCCCACTCGGCCGCGCCGGGGTACGCGGTCGTGAAGACGACGGCCCGCTCCGGCGGCAATCGCCGCCACAGCTCCCAGAGGTACGACTGGATGCCGCCCACCTTGGGCGGGAAGTCGTTGGTGACGAGCAGGTGGGTCATGGGGTGGTCGCGGTCGGGAGGCCGAGACGGGCGGCGGCCCAGGCGGCGTGCTCGCGGAGCATGTGGTCGTCGCCATGGAGCAGGCGGGTGACCACGCGGCGCACGTCGGGGTCGTTGCCGTCGCCGACGTTGCCGAGTGCGACCAAGGCGTTGCGGCGGAGGTAGCGGGGGTCGCGGCGGGGCACGTACCACCGTCGGAAGCGGGCCAGCAGCTCGTCGTCGCGCGCGTCGAGCAACGCCACCAGGTCGACGGACGGCTCGGCGTCGGGCTCGGCGGGCGGGGGCGGCTGCCGTCGCTCGGCGGCGCGGTTGGGCGGGCACACCTCCTGGCACTCGTCGCAGCCGTAGATGCGGCCGCCCAGCGCCTCCCGGTGCTCGACGGGGAAGTCGCCGGGCGCTTCCAGCAGCCAG
>JAHWLA010000024.1 GCA_019347595.1 Actinomycetota bacterium | reverse complement strand
GGGGACGAGGTCGGCGTCCACCACCACCCCGATGCCGAGAGGCTCGCGTGTGAGCGACCCGAAAAGGCTCTCTCCGTCGGAGAACGCGGCGAGCCCCAGCGGCGCCACCCGTAGCTGGGCTTCGAGGAGCCGTGGTACGGGCACGGCGGCGATCTCGTCAGCGGTGGGATCGACCCCGACCGCGGATGCGATGGCGGCCGCCGTCCGGGCGGCGGCATCGAGATCCGGGAGGTTATTGGGCAGGCCGCTCATGGCGACGACCTGTTGGAAGAGTCCGCTCGCCCGCGGACAGGCGGCGAGCGTCAGTGCCGCGCCCGCGCCGGCCGACCAGCCGCCCACGGTCACGCGATGGGGGTCGCCCCCGAACGACCGGATGTTGGTGTGCACCCAATCGAGGGCGAGCAGCCAGTCAAGCAGGGCCCGGTTCAGCGGGGCGCCGTCGAGGGCGAGGAACCCGTCGACGCCCAAGCGGTGGTTCACCGTGACCAGGACGACACCGGAGCTCGCCCACGACGCACCGTCGTAGACAGGCGAGCTGTTCGACCCGTGCACGGAGCCGCCACCGTGGATCCACATGAGCACGGGCAGCGAGGCGGCGGGATCGGGCGTGAAGACGTTGACGTGCAGGTAGTCGTCGCCGTCGACCAGGCGCTCCGGTATGCCCAGCACGAACGGGAGCTGCGGCGCCGTGGCTCCCCAACGCGTGGTCTCGCGCACGCCGGCCCACGGTGCGGCGGGAACGGGTGCGGCGAAGCGAAGGGGGCCGACCGGCGGCTCGGCGTAGGGGATGGCGAGGAAGCGGGCGACGCCGTCGACCACCGCACCGCGAACTCGGCCGGCTGCCGTCGTTGTGACCGGTTCGATCGACACCATGACAACGTTATCATCAACCCCATGTCGTTGGCACGGACGTCGAAGGTTCGGTGATGCGGCTCCGCACCCATCGCCAGGTGTGGGGCGCCGTAGGGCCCGCGGGGCGGTTCCCGACGATGGAGGAGTTCGTGCCTGCTGTGGCGGCCAGGGGCTACGACGCTATCGAGGTCCCGCTGCTCCTGTTCGAGTGGGTACCCGACGCCGTGGGCGGCACGACGCGCGCTCGGTTCGAGGAGCTGGCGGAGATCCACGGGCTCGACATCGTCCCCCTGGTTCCCACGTTCGGCTCCGACGCGGCCGAGCACTTCGCGTCGTTCCGCACGGGCATCGCCGACGCCGTCGCCGTCGGTGCGCAGTTCGCCGTGGCGCACGCAGGTAGCGACGCATTCGACGCCGAGGAGGCTGTCCGCTACCTGGCCGACTGCGTCGCCGTGGCCGAGGATGCGGGACTCGTCGTGGCCCACGAAACGCACCGGGGCCGCGCGCTGTGGAACCCGTGGCGCACGGCATCCCTCCTCGAACGGCTGGACGGGCTGTGGCTCACCGCAGACCTCTCGCACTACGTCTGCGTCGCCGAGCGCCTGCTGCGTGACCAGCACGGCGTGCTCGACGCCATCTGTGCCCGGGCGCTCCACGCTCACCAGCGCGTCGGTTACGAGAACGGACCCCAAGTCCCCGACCCGCGCGACGAGCGTTGGGCGGCACAGGTCGCGGCCCACGAAGCCTGGTGGGACGCCATCTGGCGCGCCGCCGAGAGGCGAGGCGACGAGTACGTACGCCTCACGCCCGAGTACGGGCCGCCGACCTACGCCCCGGTCGATACCGACGCGGCGACGCTGTGGGACATCTGCGAATGGGCGACGGACCGGGCGCGCCAGCGGTTCGCCGCAGGTCCGTGGCGAGCGTCGCCTTCGGCCCCGTGACCCCCGTAGGGACCTCCTCGGCGCCTTCCGCCCGACTATAGACAACGTTGTCATATGCCGGTACTGTGGGCTCGTCGTCGCCGGCTCGTGGCTGGCGCCTGTGCCCCAAAGCCGAGGTGGATCGTGCGTCGAGGCCCCTGGATCGCTGTATCGCTGGCGATGTCCGTCCTGGT
Source organism: Actinomycetota bacterium (assembly GCA_019347595.1). Classification (GTDB taxonomy): domain Bacteria; phylum Actinomycetota; class Acidimicrobiia; order Acidimicrobiales; family JAHWLA01; genus JAHWLA01. The sequence goes on along the minus strand of JAHWLA010000024.1, from coordinate 16,024 downwards.
GACCGAGGCGGCGTCGACGCCCGGTCGAGCCCTGAGCGCGCTACCCCCCGCCCACGGCGTGCCTGCCGACGCCCCGCCTGCTGCGTTCAAGCCCGAGCCGTCGCTCCCCGTCCCCGCCGGGTGGCCCTTCGCCGACGCCTACCCCCGGACGTCGGGCGCCGGGCGCCTGCTGAGCGGGTCGTTCCAGTGGAGCGACTTCATCCACGATGACTACGGCGCCCGGGGGACGAGCAACCGGACGGTGACCGCCCTCTCGGGCTCGGCGGGGTCCTACGCCTATCCCGAGGGCGCGGCGTACCAACGCAATGCCGCCGACATCTTCCGCGTGGGCGTCGGGCTCGACGACGACGCCACGTACTGGCGCGTCGACTGGAACACGCTCGTCGACCCTTCCGTCCCGATTGCCTCGTTCGCCTTCGACAGCGACGCCTCCGCTGCGACCGGCGCGCCGCGGTGGGCGAGCGTCCCCAACCTCGCCTCCGCCGGCATCGACCGCGAGCTCGTCGTGTCGGCGGCCGGGGCGACGCTGGTGGACAGCGTGTCCGGCGCCCGCACGCCGATCGCGCTCGGGGGCGGCTCGGTCACCGTGGACAGCAATGCCCGGTCGTTCGTCGCCCGCGTGCCGCGTTCGCTCCTGGACGTCCAGGGCACGTGGCGGATCCGCGTGGTCACGGGGCTGGCCGATGCGTCCGGTTCGGCGTTCGCGCCCGTGCCTGTGGAGCGAGGCGGCTCGCCCGTGCTCCCGCCCGTGTACAACGTCGGCTTCCGCACCCACGTCCAGGAGGACGTGCGCGACCTCAACTGGTGGATGGAGGGGGCTCAGGCCCAGGCGCTGCTGCTTGGCGACATCGGCCGGTTCGCCGCCGATGTGGCCTGGGAGGCATTGTCGACGAAGGCCACCACGCCGGAGCCGAAGCCGACGGGGTTCCAGAACCGGTGGTACGTCACGTCGCTGGAGCTCGGGCAGGGGGTTGTGCGCCAGGACGCCGGCGCCGGTCCCTTGGGCGACTTCCGCCCCAACTACCTCGGCCGCATCCAGCCCTACTTCGCGTACGTCCCGACGGGCTACGACGGCAGCACGGCGGCGCCACTGCGCTTCATGCTGCACGCCTACCAGACGAACCACAACCACTTCGGGCTGCTGTCGCCCACGTTCGTGGAGCAGACGTGCGAGCAATGGATGGCCATCTGCGTGACGCCGCTCGGCCGCGGCCCCGACGGGTGGTACCAGGCCGAGGCTGAACTGGATCTCTGGGAGGTGTGGAACCGGGTGGCCTCCGATTTCCTGCTCGACCCCGAGAGCACGTCGCTGACCGGCTACTCGATGGGCGGTCATGGGACCAGCCGCATGACCCACCGCTACCCGGACCTGTTCGCCCGGGCGTCGGTGCTGGCGGGACCGGTGGGCGACGTCCCCGAGCTGGAGAACCTCCGGTGGGTGCCTACCATGATCACGCATGGGATCCCCGATCCGGGCGCGCTGCAGCAGGCCGAACAGATGGCCGCGGCTCTCGACCGGCTCGGCTATCGCTATCGCTACGAGCTCTACGCCGCCGAGGACCACATCGGGTACTCGATGAAGGACGGGTTCTCGTCGACGGCGGCGTGGATGGCCGACCACCGCCGGGCGCTCGACCCCGGCCGTGTCTCGCTCACGTGGTCGGCGGCCACCGACCGGCCCGACCTCGGTTTCACGGTCAACGGCGCGTACTGGGTGCGCGACGTGGCGGTGCGCGAGGCCGGCCGCCAGGCGCGGTTCGAGGGCACGTCGGCCGCTCGTCCCGATCCGGCGGTGACGGCGTTGCGCTCCACCAGCGCGACGGCGCCCGGCGACCCGTCGCCTGCGATTGTGCGGCAGCTGGACTGGGTGCTCGGCCCCACGGCGCTCCCCGCGCCGGCCATCGACCTGCGCTTCGTCAACATCGGACAGGCCACGGTCCGGATGGCGCGGGCGGGCATCAGCCCCGGCCGGCCGGCGGTGGTCGACGTCACGACCGACGGCCCCACCTCGTTCACCCTGGCCGACCTCGCCCCGGGAAGTCGGGTGTTCCGAGACGGCGTGCTGGTGACGGTCGTGGGCGGCCAACGGCAGGCCACCATCGCGTTGCCCCATGGCGCCAGCCGGGTGACGGTGGAACGAGGCGAGCACCGCTGACTCGAAGACGGCTGCTGGCGGGCGCGTCGTTGGCGGCGATGGCCCTCGCGGTCGCCACCATCACGGCGGTGTCGCGGCCGGATGGCGGAGGGAGCGATGGCGATCGCGCCTCCCGACCGGCTGCGCTCGTCCGGACCGGCTCGCTCCCCGTGGAGGTAGCGGAGCCCCTGACGATCGGCGAGGAGCCGACGAGCTATCGCATCGTGTACCGGCTCCAGGAACGGCAGGCGCCGCCTGCGACGGAGACGGTGACGGTCGTGCGGCCCTACGACAGCCGCGCCGAGACCAGGCACGATCCCGACGGGCCGGTTGTGGCGGTCCGCCAGGCCGCGCTCGGCCGCTATGCCATGGGGCGCCAAGCCGCCGATCCGGACACAGTGCTCGCGGTGACCCCTGCGGTCGCCGAGGCCGACGTCCGGCTGGCGCCGATCCTCCCCGATCTGCTGGAACGGCGGCTGGTGCGACCGCTGGAGCACCGCCGCGTCGCCGGTCGCACCTGCCGGATCTACCGGGCGTCGACCACGGTGCTCGGGGGGACGCTGACGGCCCTGGATGCGCAGGCCGAGGTCGAGCCCCCTGAGTACGCAGATCTGTGCCTCGATGACGCCGGGTTGCTGCTCGAGGAGTGGTGGGTGGTCGAGGGCCGCGCCATCCGGCACCGGCTGGCCACCCGCGTCGAGGCGCCTGCGCCCGCGCCCGCCGTCGACGAGCTCGCCGACCTGACGTTGTCGCGGCCGACGACCGTACCCGTCGACAAGGGGGGCGGATCGGTGCTGCGCATGACGCCGGACAGCGCACCGCCCGGCCGCTTCTTCACGCCGGCCTACCTGCCGGACGGCTTCGAGCACGCGGGCCGGTTCTCGGTCGTCCCGCCCCAGCCCGAGGCCTTGTCCGACCCCAGCCGTCGCGAGGAGCTCCTCGCCGCCACGACCGACGTCTGGCGCCGGGGCATCGACATCCTGGTGATCGACCAAGGCGGGACCCTCGGGCAGCAGCGAGCCTTCGAGCCGTCCGACGACGCCGTCGCCACGTACCTCGGCCCCCTCGGAACGGGCGAGTTGGTGTTCGGCGCCACCGGCGTCGAGGCGCGGGTGGCCCTCGACGCAGGCGACTATGTCCGCGTCTACGGGACCGTTCCCGCGTCGACGGTGCTGGCCGTGGCCCGGGCGCTTGTGGCGACGGAGGGACGAGCCATCGTCCTCCTCGACGACTGACGCCGCCGAGACGCGGACGGTCCGTCAGCGCGTCGGCAACAGGCCGCGGATACGCAGCTGGTGGCGACTCGTGCCTGCGGCCGCGCCGATGAAGGCGGCGACGAGCGCGTACAGGCCAAGCAGGCCCCACCGGACGTTCCGGCCCTGGTCGCTCGTGGGCATGCGCACGCGGGCGGCTCGTGCAGGCGCCATCGCCGTCGTGCCGTTGTCCACGGGCGTCGTCATAGGGGTGAACGCTTCGACCGGGGCAGGCAGGGAGATCGGTGGGAACGACCCGAAGTCGAAGCTCGGCGGGGGCACGGCGTCGACGTTGTCGTCCCGAGGAACCGTGGTCGTCGTCGACGACGACGTGGTGGGGGGAGCGCCGGTCGCCTCGAGAGCGGGCGGTTGGAAGGTCAATTCGAACGTGGGCGGGATGGGCTCGCCGGTCGCCGCCGGGAGGATGACCAAGGAGTTCGTCGGACCGGTGAGCAGCGCGGCCACGTCTCCGGCCCACTTACCACCGAGCACTCGCCGCAGCAGCACGTCACCTCGGTCGCACGCGGGCGCCGGTGCGTCCTCCATGCTGCCGCCCGATGCCTTCTCCCAGTCGTCGTCTGCGGGGCACACGCGCAGCACGGCTTGCTCGGCGCCCACTGTCTCGGCCTCGGTGAGCGTCAGGACGGCGGACTCCGGCTTGTCCGCCGCACCGGCGACGGTGATCCGCACGGCTGCCACGCTGGTCGAGCCTTGGAACGTCTGCCCGACGGCCAACCCGCCCTCGGGCGTCCGGTTCACGGGGGCCACGCTCCACCACCCGACCTCGGTGATGGATGCCTGCCCTTCCGCTGCTGTGACCGGGGTTGTGGCCAGCGCGCTTGTGGCCACCAACGCGAACGCCCAGCGCCGATGCTGCTTCACTCGGACCTCCTCCGGCGTGCGGCGGGGCGGGCTCGTCGCCGGGACCCGTCGCCGCCTGTGGTGGCGGCGGTCGCAGTGGCGGCCACCGCCAAGTCTCCGGAACGGTTGATCACCGCAACGTCGCCTCCGAGGTAGCCCTCGATCACCCGCGGATCCTCGATGACGGCCTGGGGCTCGCCGCGGGCGACGACCTGGCCTGTCTCCAAGGCGACGAGCTGATCGGAGATGGCCGTGATCAACGGCATGTCGTGCTCGACGACGACAAGGGCCGCGCCCGTACGGTCGCGGATGTCCAGCAGGAGCGGGCCCAATGCCTCCGTCTCGCGCTGCGCGATGCCGGACGACGGTTCGTCGAGGAGCAGCACCGTGGGCTGGTGGGCCAAGGTGCACGCGATGTCGACGACGCGGCGGCTGCCGGTGGACAGCTCGCCGACGAACTTGTCGGCGAACGCCTGGAGATTGAGCAACTCGATCAGGCGGTCGACCTCGACGGCCACGGCGCGCTCGGACTGCCGGGTGGCGGGCGAGAGCAGCATGGCCGCCACGGGGTCGCGCGTCGTGACGTGGCGCTCGAGGGCGACGCTGATCGCCTGGCGAACGGTCATGGCCGGGAACAACCGTGCGTCCTGGAACGAGCGGCCCAGCCCTTGCCAGGCCCGGGCGTCGGGGGGGAGCGCCGTGACGTCCTTGCCCTCGAGCAGCACGCGGCCGGCCGTGGGCCGGACGTACCCGGAGACGAGGTCGAAGATCGTCGTCTTGCCCGCGCCGTTCGGGCCGATGAGCCCGACGATCTGGCCCTGGTGGACGGTGAGGTCGACACCGCGGACCGCCTGGATGCCGCCGAACGATACGGCCAGCCCCTCGGTTTCGAGCGCCAAGGGGTGCTCGTGGCCACAGTGCTCGCACCGCTCGTCGAACCGAGGGCGCCGACGGGTGCGCGCCGCGCGCGTGGTAGTCGTGCCCGATGCCTCACCCGTGCGAGCGGCCGCACCGTGGAGGAAGACCCCCCGCAGGATGTCGGGACGTTCGAGCAACTCCGTCGTCGCCCCGTCGAAGCGCACCTCGCCCTTCTCCATGAAGACGGCGCGGTCGGCCAACGTGATGGCCACGTTCACCGATTGCTCCACCAGAATGACGGTGGTGCCCTGCGCGTGGATCGCTCGCACGATCCCCAGCAGCTGCTCGACGATGACCGGGGCGAGGCCGAGGCTCAACTCGTCGATCATCAGCAGCTTCGGCCGGGCGATAAAGGCCTGGCCCAACGTCAGCATCTGCTGCTCGCCACCCGAGAGGTTTCCGGCCCGCTGGTCCCATCGCTCGCGGAGGACGGGGAAGTAGGTGAGAACCTGCTCCACCGAACGGGCCAACTCCTCCGGCGCCTTGCGGTACAGCCAGCCGGCAAGCTCGATGTTCTCGGCGACGGTCAACGTCGGGAACACGCCCTTGCCACCGGGAACGAGCACGATTCCCTCGGCGGTGGTGGTGCCCGCGTCGGCCATCGTGATGTCGTGGCCGTCGTAGACGATGGCCCCCGCTCGAGGTTCCACGAGGCCGGCGATGGTGTTCAGGAGCGTCGACTTGCCCGCCCCGTTGGTCCCGAGCAGGGCGACGATCTCGCCGTCGTCCACGGAGAAGTCGACCCCGAACAGGACCTGCGTCTGGCCGTACGACACGTCCAGCCCCCGGCACAGCAGGATCTTCGGGTCGCCCTTCAGCCGTGCGTGGCGGGCCTCCGCCTGCACGGTGGTGGCCGCTTGCACACGGCGCATGTCGGCGGCCACGGTCGAGCCCGCCGACGCCAGAAGGAAGGCGCCGACGAGGAACAGCGGCACCACGGCGATGAGCGCGACGCGAACGCCGAACTCGTCGCCCACCGCGCCCAGCACCGGAAGCACGGGCACCCCGAGGAGCACGAACAGCGAGAACGTGGTGAAGCCGAGCGCCCGCACCTTCGGCGGGATGACCAGCGACAGGACGGCGGCGATGCCCGGCGTGACGACGGCGCCGACGACGGCACGCGCCCAGCCGAAGCCGACCGCCATCCACAGCGTGGGGGCGAGCGCCTGGCAGACCAGAAAGAAGGCCACGCCGACGGCGCCGTACGCGAGCAGGCCGAGGACCTTCCCGGGGTCGCGAACGAGCAGCCGTTGGATGTAGGGCGTCGCCACGATGAAGCCGACGATCTGAAACGGCTCTTCGCCTGCCAGGAGCACGCCGCGCTCGAAGTTGCCCAGCCCGAAGACGTCCTCGTAGAAGACGCTGAACAGGCCCGCGAGCCCGATGATGGCAGCGGCCAGGAACGGGATGGCGATGAACACGCGGCGCAGCGTCGGGATGGCGAAGACGTGTCGCCACGACTCGCTGAACGAACCCGGCCGCTCGGCGGTGTTGACGAGGTCTTCTTCGGCGCCGTGTTGGCGGCGGTCCATGTTGCCGCGCACCGGCTCGGGCAGGCGCAGGGCGAGGAGGGCGAACACGAGCGACGGTATGACGAAGACCAGGAATGGCGCCCGCCACCCGAAGAAGTGCGCCAATGCGCCTGCACCTAGCGGGCCCACGACGAGGCCGACCGACACCGCTCCCCGGTACGCCGAGAACACTTTGGCGCGCATACGCAGCGGGTAGTAGTCGGGGAGGAGGCTGTTGTGGGTCGGGTCGTTGACCGCCTTGCCCAGGACCGAGCCCGCCCGCACGACGGTGAGCATCACCAGGTTCGTGGCCAGCCCGGTGAGGAAGGTGAACCCGGCCCACACGGCGGCGCCGCCCGCGGCCAGCCGTGTCCGGTTCCTGCGATCGGCGTGGTAAGCGATCGGGATGCCGAGCAGCACCGATATCGGCAGGCTGAGCGCCACCACCGTGAAGATGCCCTCGTTGCTGAGGCCGAAGTGGTCGCGGATCTCGGGGAGCAGCACGGCGAACGCGGTGCGGTCGAGCTCCTCGACCGCGTTCAGCCCGAACAGGACGAACAGCGGGAAGAAGGGCTCGCCTTCCGTGATCCGGCGCGGGTCGAAGCGACGCCGTCGGGCGGCGTCCGCCGGTTGCTCCGCAATCCCGATGTTCTCGGAGGCGGCCTTCATCGTGCCACTCCTTCGTGGGTGTCGGTGACGGGCACGCGGACGGCGGCGAGGGCGTCGGCGTTCTCGGCCGCCGGCTGCCCGTCGTCGGTGCGAACATCGGCGAGGAGGCTGGGCACGACGATGCCTTTGGCTCGGGCGATGCGCCGGAGGATGTCGTCGCGCAGGTCGTACATGGCCCCGCCCAGCCCCCGGCGGAGGAACAGCAGGATCATCAGCACGCCGAAGCCGCTGCCGAGCAGTCGGCTCGCAGGCAAGCGAGTGAGGGGGGAGTAGTTGAGGAACGTGTAGTAGGCGGCGCCGACCAGCGCGCCGGGCACCGATCCGAGCCCGCCGATGACGACCATGATGAACACCGAGATGCTCGCAGTGACATCGAGGGTGAGGCCGGGGACGGTGTGCTGGTGGAAGGCGAGGGCGGCGCCGCCGATGCCCGCGATGGAGCCCGAGAAGGCAAAGGCCGTGAGCCGGGCCCGGACCGGGTTCACGCCGTAGGACTGGGCGGCGCGGACGTTGTCACGGGTGGCCACCAGCACGCGACCGGCACGGCTGTTGCGGAACGACGCCACGGACGCGAGCACGAGGACGAGCAGGCCGAGGAGCACGTAGTAATACGCCCACTCGCTCTCGAGGTCGAACTTCCCGAACAGGACGGGCCGCGTGATGCGCCCGTCCGGGACCAACCACGGGAAGAACTCGCGGTTGATGAAGAACGAACCCGTCGCCAAGGCGAACGCCAACGTCGTCACCGCGAGGAACGGTCCGCGGATGCGGAGGGCAGGGATGCCGATGGCGATGGCGACGACCCCGCCCACGGCCCCGCCCGCGAGCAGGCACGCGAAGAGGTGCCAGCCGTTCTGGGCCATGGTGCCCGCCACGGCGGCGCCGAAGGCGCCGAAGGCGAGCTGGCCGAGGCTGATCTGTCCCGCCCACCCGGTGAGGACCACGAGCGAGACGCAGATGATGGCGAAGGCGAGGCCTGCACCGAGGAGGTTCACCTTGCTGCCGTTCATGAAGAGCGGTGCAAACACGAGCAGGCAGAGCAGGCCGGCGCTGAGCGCGAAGGTTCCCCATCGGACGAGCGGGACGGTGCGGAGCTCCCGCGGGACCGGTCGCACTTCGCGAGCGGCGGTCCACGACGAGGTCCCGGCGTCCTCGGCCCGCCCCAGCCGGGCGTTCCGTTGGAACAGGAGCGCCGTCAGGATGATGGCGAACAGCACGGCGTCGACGATGAGCGTGCGGCCGGTGCTCCACTGGACCGACTGCTCCAGCACACCCAGAACGACGGCGGCGCCGAAGGCGATCGGCAGGTTCTCCATGCGGGCGATGACGGCTGAGGCCAACGCCCGGAGGAGGATGGCCGGGCCCAGCACCGTTCCGATCGACACGCCGACGATCGGCGTGCGCAGCAGGACGGCGGCGCCGGAGAGGGTGGCGGCCAGGATCCACACGAGCATGAAGACACGCTTCACCGGGATCCCGAGCAGGGCGGCGCGGTCGGCGGACTCGGCCGCCGCCCGTACGGCGATGCCGGTGCGGGTGAAGCGGAAGAAGGCGGCGAGCCCTCCGGCGATCAGCGGCACGGCGATGAGCACGAGGAGGTGAGCCGCCGAGAACACAACGGGGAACCAGTCGAACGTGAAGTTGAACGGCACCCGGAAGTCCTGCGGCGCCGTCTGGTAGCCGAAGAATGTCGGGATGGCGAGTTGTCCCCACGCCAACACCGAGCTGAGCGCGATCGTGACGACCGTGAGGATCAGGCGGGGGGCGGACGCGAACCGGCGGATGATGAGAACCTCGACGACGGCGCCCAGCACCACGGCGGCGACGAACCCGATGGCGAGCGCCAGGAAGAACGGCACTCTCCACCCGACGATCAAGGAAACGGCGAGCACGGCCGCCACCGCGCCGAGATCGCCTTGGGCGAAGTTGATGATGCGGTTGGCGCGGTAGACGAGGACGAGGCCCATCGCCACCAGCGCGTTCAACGAGCCCAGGACGACGCCGAGGAAGAGAATGGCGGGGGGAGCGGGGAAGAGGATGCCCACGAACACGAGGAAGCCGAGCACGCCGAGGGCCACGTACTGACCGAATCGGGCGTCGGGGTGGGCGAGCACGGCGGCAGCCCGGGCGCCGACATCGGCCGCCCGCCCGAATGCCCGCTCGGGCTGGGGTCCATCACGGCCCGGCTCGGCGTCGGTGGTGCGGTCGTCGGCCGCCACCGTCGCCAGGGAGTAGGCGGCCCGCTTGCCGGCACGCTCCCAGCCTCGTCTCGTCGTCGTCAACCTCGACCACCTTCTCGGGAGCCGCTCGTGTCGGCCCAGGATGCACTCGACGCAGCCCGACGGGATCGCGGCCCGATGGGGCATGGGCGGGTCGCCGTCTCCCCCGGGCGGTATAGCCGAGCCTACTGACAACGTTGTCAGAGGTCAAGGGCCGGTTCGGGCCGCGGGAGGAAAACGCTCCGGGATGCCGGAGGCGGCATCCTGGGTGGCGCTCCGCCCGCGACGTGCAGCCGGACAGCCGAGCCCACGGAAGGGAGTTGGCGGTAACTGGGCGCAGTTGTCGTCGGAAATGCGAGGACAGCGAACGCTTGACAACGTTGTCATCCACCTCGTACCATCGGATTACCGTGACGCTGCGCGAATTCCTCGACCGATACGGACCGGCTCTGGTGGTGGCCGCCGTGGTGACGCTGCTGGTCGTCATCCTCCCCGGCAACGTCCCGCCCGGCAGCCGCGACGGCGACACGTTCGTCGACTCCGAACTGGGCGGTGGCGACGGGTTCGCGGTGGACGGCGACGGCGTCGGGAACGACTCGGCCTTCGACGGACCCGGTGGCCTCGGCGGCACGGACTCCCGCAACGGCTCGGGGCCGACGGGCGCCACAGGCCGCCGTAGCGGCGGCGCGAGCGGCGAGACGCCCCCCGCGCCCGCCGGCGTGCAGTGCCGCAAGGACGGCCGCATGCCCGGGATCTTCTTCGACATGCCGCCGTGCGTGCCTGTGTTCCAGGGCGACAACGGCGGCGCCACGGCTCGCGGCGTCACCCGGGAAAAGGTCGTGGTGGCCCGCTACGTCCCACCGCAGGACCCGGCCACGAACGCGGCGTTGGTCGCCGCAGGCGCAGGTGACCCGCCCGAGACAGTGAAGCGGACCTACGAGGTGCTTCGCCGGTACGGCAACCACCACTTCGAGACGTACGGGCGAGAGATCGAATTCGTCGACGTGCCGGGCAGTGGGCCCTCGGACAACGAGACCGCCATGCGATCCGACGCCATCCGCATCGCCGAGGAGGTCAAGGCCTTCGCCGTGCTCCAGTCCTCCTCGTCGGGCGTGCTCTCCGAGGAACTGGCTCAGCGCGGCGTGCACGTCATCCGCTTCACCGCCTTCTCGAGAGAGTTCTACCGGAAGGTGCCGCCCCGCATCTGGGCGGTGCTGCCCACCCCGGAGCAGTACTTCGATCATCTCGCCGAGTACATCGGGAAGCGGCTGGCCGGGCGCAATGCCGAGTTCGCAGGCGACGACGAGGACCCGACCCGCCAGCAGCAGTTCAAGACAAAGGCACGGAAGTTCGGCTTGATCTGGATCGAAGGCGCGGGCAGTCGGGTCGATCCGTACGCCAAGCCCGCTCGTGACCACTTCGTGAGACAACTGGCGAAGTACGGGGTCACCTTGGCGGCCGACACAAGCTACAGCTTCGACATACCGCGGCAGCAGCAGCAGACCACGGCCATGATCTCGAAGATGCGAAGCGCCGAGGTCACGAGCCTCGCGTTTTTCGGCGAACCCATCTTCCCTGTGTTCCTCACGCAGGAGGCAACGCGCCAGAACTACTACCCGGAGTGGATCATCACCGGGAGCCTGCTGACGGACACCACCTTCTTCGGCCGCACGTACGACCAGCGCCAGTGGTCGCACGCCTTCGGCATCTCCCCGCTCTTCGTGTTCGTGAAGGACCTCCAGGAGTCGGGCGGGTATCGGGAGTACCACCACATGGCCGAGGGGGCACGCCACGGCGACGAGGGCGTGGGCGTGAACGTCGTGCACAACGACGTCATCCCGCTCTTCATCGGGATCCAGATGGCCGGGCCGAAGCTCACCGATGCGACGTTCCGCGAGGGCATGCTCTCCTTCCCGGCTGTGGGCGGCTCGCCGACCGTCCCGCTTCTGTACTGGGATGCGGTCGACCCCGTGCAGTACAAGGACTTCACCGAGGTGTGGTGGAACCGCGGGGGCCAGGGCAAGGACGAGACGGGCAAGGACGGGGTCGGCATCCTCATGAAGGCCGACGGCGGGCGCCGCTTCCGGGCGGGCCGCTGGCCCACGACGCCCCCGAAGGCGTTCGACATTCCGACCTCGGTGTTCACGAGGAACCCCACCGGCGACGAACGCATCAGCCACGAGGAGGACGGCCACCGCCACCCCTCGAACAAGCGCTGCCGGTCTTGCGGCTGACAACTGAAGACATCTCCGACGAACTGGGACGGGCCATGAACGACGTGCAGGTACTGGACTGGGAGACGCGTGCCGCCGAGCTCCGCCGCGACGGCTTCTGCGTCGTTCCCGGCGTGCTCGACGCCGACGTGCTTCGCCGGTTGAAGGAGGCGGGAGACGACCTGGGGGAGCAGTGGACCAAACGGGCCGGTGACTTCCTGCGGGCACAGGGCAGCATGGTGAGCGTCCCGCAGCTCGAGGACCCCGTTTTCGGCGAGGTGATCGCCGCCCCGACGGTGTTGGCGATCTTCGACCGCCTCGGCCTCGACGGCGCTGCGTTCACGGCCGGGTACGTGATCTCGAAGCCCGCCCGATCACCCCGCCTGTTCTGGCACTTCGACTGGTACGGGTGGGAGCACGAGCGCTCCTACGACGGCGAGCCGATGCAGCTCTTCGCCATGTACTACCTGACGGACACCACGCGGGAGAACGGATGCCTGCGTGTCATCCCCGGATCACACCTGCGCCGCCACGCCATCCACGACGTGATGACGGACGGCCACGTCGCTCTCAGCAGCGCCGAGGACCTCAGCAGGCCGGAGTTCGCCGACTGGCCCGAGGAGCGCGACGTCCCGGTCCGTGCCGGGGACGTCGTACTCGGCGACGCCCGCCTGCTCCACGCCGCGCACGCCAACGAAACCGATGATCGGCGGAGCCTCCTCACCCTCTGGTACCACCCGCATTTCGATGCGCTCCCGCAGCCGGTGAAGGCCACGTTCATGACCTATGTGCAAGAGCTCCCCTCGGCCTGGCCGGAGGAGACCCGTGCCGCCGTCGCCGCGCTGCACCCGGCGTACAGCGGCGGCGCCGAACCCCTGGGGCGCACGATCACCGGCCCGCGAGCCTGAGGAGACCGAGACGATGGACTTGAGCTTCTACCCGCCGCAGGACGACACCCGTGACCTTCGCTTCCGGCCTGCGCCCGTCAACCAGGCGAAGACGCTGACGCCCGAGCAGGCTGAGCAGTTCAACCGGAACGGCTTCGTGAGCCCGTTGCCCGCGTTCGACGCCGAGGAAGCGGCGCGCATGCGGTCGTACTTCGACGAGCTGGTCGACGCCGTCGTCTCGGCGCCCGACCAGCGCAACTCGTACTCGATCGTCCAGTACCACCTCGTGTGCGAGGGCCTCTACGACATCGTCCAAGACGCACGGCTGCTCGATTACGTGGAGGACATCATCGGCCCGGACATCGTGTGCTGGGGCACGCAGCTCTTCTGCAAGCTCCCCGGTGACACGAAGAGCGTCCCGTTGCACCAGGACGCGACGTACTGGGCTCTCACCCCGGCCAAGACGGTGACCGTCTGGCTGGCGATCGACGACGTCGACCCGGAGAACGGCGCCATGGAGTTCGTCCCCGGGAGTCACCTCTCGGGCCCCCTCGCCCACAGCGACCACGAGCTCGACGGCACCCGCGTCCTTCGCCGCCAGGTCGTCGGCGCCGACTCGTACCAGTCGCGGTACTCCAACGACCTGCGCGCCGGGGAGGTGTCGTTGCACAGCGACTTGCTGCTGCACGGCTCGAGCCCCAACGCGTCGTCCCGTCGCCGGGCGGGGTTGACGCTTCGCTACGCGGCGGGCGAGGTCCAGGCGACACCCGGCTACGACTGGTTCTACGCAGGCTCCGTGCACTGCCGCGGCGACGTACCGAGCTGGTGGCCGGACCGGAAGCGGCCCGTCGGCGAGCATCCCGAGGTGATGGCGGAGTTCGTGGGCGAGTTCGACGGCCAGGATCTCAACGATCTGGCGGCGGCGAAGGCGAGCGGCATGGCATGACGGTGCGGGTGCTCGAGGCGGCCGGCCTCGCCGACCTGCTCGTCACCCGTGGCGTCGTCAAACCCGGAGCAGTCGCCACCGAACTCGCCGGTGGCGTCTCCAACACCGTCGTCCTCGTCGATGACGGCGAACGGCGCGTCGTGGCCAAGCAGTCGCTGCCCCGACTCAAGGTGGCGGACGATTGGCAGGCCAAGCAGGAACGCCTGCTCACCGAGGCGGCCGCCCTCAGGCTGGCCGGCGTGATCACGCCCGGCCTGGTGCCGGCGGTGCTCGACGTCGATGCCGAGCGGTTCGTCGTCGTGATCGAGGCGGCGCCCGCCGGGTGGGACACGTGGAAGGCCGCGCTCCTGGCACGTCGGGTGGACGGTGCCGTGGCCACGGCGCTCGGCCGTTCGCTCGCGGCGTGGCACGCTGCGACCGCAGGCGACCGCGGGACAGCGGCGCAGTTCGACGACGTCGAGGCCTTCGAGCAACTCCGTGTCGATCCCTACTACCGCACCGTCGCCCGCCGCGACCCGTCGGTCGCCGATGCCGTCGAGGCGCTGATCGAGCAGACGCTGACGACGTCGGCCTGCCTCGTCCACGGCGACTTCTCCCCGAAGAACGTGCTTGTCGGCGACGGTCGGTGCTGGGTGCTCGACTGGGAGGTCGCCCACGTGGGTGATCCGACGTTCGACGTCGCCTTCCTCACGAGCCACCTGGTCCTCAAGGCGATCCATGCCGCTGACGCCGCTCCGTTTCGCGACGCGGCAGCCGCCTTCTGGGAGGCCTACGGGCGCCACGACGGCCCGCGCACGATGCGCCACCTCGGCGCGCTCCTGCTCGCCCGGGTCGTCGGGAAGTCGCCCGTGGAGTATCTCGATGCCGAGGGCCGTCGCCGTGCGTCAGCTCTCGGCCGCTCGCTGTTGCTCGATCCACCCGGGTCGCTCGACGCCGTCTGGAAGGCCGCCCAATGACCACGCACCTGCCGATCGAGGACCTCTTCGCCTGGGAGGTGCTCGACTCGCGCGGCAACCCGACGGTCGCCTGTGCGGCGCGCGTGAACGGCGTCGAGGCACAGGCCGCGGTGCCGTCGGGCGCGTCGACCGGCACGCACGAGGCCAAGGAGCTGCGCGACGGCGACGAGCGCTACGGCGGCCGCGGTGTGCGCCGCGCTGTCGCCCATGTGAACGAGCGCTTCGGACCTGCGGTCGTCGGCCTGGACGCCCGGGATCAGGCGGATGTCGACGCCACGCTCGTCGAGGTCGACGGCGACCGGCGCTTCGCTTTCCTCGGCGCCAACGGCGCCCTCGCGGTGTCGCTCGCCGTGGCTCTGGCCGCGGCCGCCGCCGACGGAGTACCGCCGTACCGCCACTTCGCCGCAGGCGCCGAGCCGCTGTTGCCAATGCCGATGATCAACATCGTCAGCGGAGGTGCGCACGCAGGCAGTGCCGTCGACGTCCAGGACTTCCTCGCCATCCCAGTCGGGGCCACCAGCTTCGCCGAGGCCGTCGAGTGGGTGTGGCGCGTGCGACGGGGAACTGCCGACGTGCTTCGGGGCCGAGGACACGACGTCGACCTCGTCGCCGACGAGGGCGGGTTGGCGGCGCGCCTGCCCTCCAACCGGGACGCCCTCTCGGCGCTGTGCGACGGGATCGCACGCGCCGGGCTGGCGGCGGGAGACGAAGTCGCCATCGCCATCGACGTCGCCGCCAACCAACTCTGGGATGGCACGACGTACCGGCTCGCCACCGAGAACCGCAGCCTCGGCGCCGACGAGTTGGTCGAGGAGCTCGTGGAGTGGTGCGACGCTTTCCCGATCATCTCCATCGAGGACGCCGCCGCGGACGACGACGCCAAGGGATGGGCCCTGGCCGGCGAGGCCCTCTCGTCACGTGTGCAACTGCTCGGCGACGACCTCTTCGTCACCGATGTCGAGCGCCTCCAAGCGGGCATCCGGGACGGCATCGCCAACAGCGTGCTGGTCAAGCCCAACCAGAGCGGGACCCTGTCGTCGACGCGTGACGTCGTACGCCTCGCCCACACCAGTGGTTACGCGACCGTGCTCTCGGCTCGTTCCGGCGAGACGGAGGACTCGTGGCTGGCCGACTTGGCGTGCGGGTGGCGCACGGGCCAGATCAAGGTCGGGTCGCTTACCCGATCGGAGCGGACCGCCAAGTGGAACCGCCTCCTCCGCATCGAGCACGACCTCGGCGGCCCCGGCACGGCGCCGTTCGCGGGCGCCGCGGCACTGGTGCGCCGCGCCTGACTTCCAGCGGAGGTGAGGAGGCGCCGATCTGCGGGCGCCTGCACGTGATAGCCGCCGCGCCGCGTCGGAGTGGCTCAGGCGACGTGGGCGGTGGTGACCGGCGCTTCGGCGCGGCCCGACTCGTGGGAGCGCAGGGCCGCGGCGAAGATCCGGTGGGTCATCACT
>JAHWLA010000023.1 GCA_019347595.1 Actinomycetota bacterium | reverse complement strand
ACGTGCCGCCCGCCGAGCCCGCACCCAACGGCGAGCGGGACAGGCCGGTGCGACCCGCGTCGACGAGGGCGGCGGCGTCGCGCCCGAGGGCGAAGGCGACGCCCGCCAGCCAGTGGCCGTAGGTGATGGGGACGGCGGGCTGGAAGTGCGTGTAGGCGGGCATCACCACGTCGGAGAACGCCGCAGCCCGATCGATCAGCACGCCTTGGAGCCCGAGCACCGCCTGGGCGAGCGCCGTCCACTCCCCGCGGAGCCGCAGCAGCAGCACGGTGGCGTTGAGGTCGTTGCGGGAGCGGCCCGTCTGGAGGACGCCCCCGCGATCGGCGCCCACCGTCTGGCGCAGGTGGTCCTCGTAGAGGAGGAACAGGCCGCGGGTGGCACGCTTGCCCCGCAGGGCGGCGTAGTCGGTGGCGCGCAGGTCGTCGATGGCAGCCAGCACGGTGCGGGCGGTGTCGTCGGCGACCAGGCCGACCTCGGCCAGCATGAGCAGGTGGGCGCGGTCGACCTGGGTGATGAGGCCCAGCTCGGCGTCGATGGCCTCGTCGACCGTGGTGCCGAACACGATCTCGGCGATCTCCGGCTTGATGCCGGTGGTGATGCGGCCGGTGGCGTCCATCAGTCCGCCTCGGCCTTCACCCGCACGTCGAAGCACGCCAGCGCCGCCTCGGCCGCCGCCTGTGCGTTCTCCGCCGTCGCTCCACACGTGAGTACATGCCCGATCCGGTCACGGAAGTCGCCTGCCCGGGTCACCGAGTCGCCCAGGCCGCGGGTGACGCGGACGTCGACCACCCCGTCGACCGCCTCGGCCCGATCGGCGCCGTCCACCCCTTCGAGCGTCCCGGCCGCGGGCGCCAAGAGGAAGCGGATGGCGCTGTGGCGGTGGCGGGTGGGGTCGAGGTGTGGACGCCCGCCGGTGACGAGCCGGACCGTCTCGGTGACGAGGTCGACGCCCGAGGCGTGGCGCACCAGCTCGGGGATGTTGCCGCCCGCCAGGCGCGGGTTCACCTCGATGAGGACGGGGCCGTCGGTGGTGAGGCGCAGCTCCACGTGCGTCGGCCCGAAGCACAGCCCGAGGGCTTCGAGGGCGGCCTCGGTCACCGCGTGGACGGCGGCGGCGTCGTCGTCGGGCAGGGGAGCGGGGAAGTCGTGGCCCACCTCGAGGAAGGCGGGGGGCGGGCTGAGGTGCTTGCGCACGATGCCCACCACCTGGCCGTCGAAGGCCTCCGCCGAGTACTCGGGGCCGACGGCCAGCTCCTCCACCAGCAGGCGGCCGGGAACGGGGATGCCGCGCTCGTTCACCGCTTGGGCCAGGAGCGTGGCGGCGTGGGCGGCCACCTCGCCGACGTCGTTGCAGAGGCGCACGCCGATGCTGCCGCTGCCGCTCACCGGCTTGAGCACGACGGGCACGCCGAGGTCGACGGCCGCGGCCACGGCGTCGTCGACGGTCTCGGCGGCGCGGAAGGCGGGGACAGGCACGCCCGCGGCGGCCAGCGTGCGGCGCTGGATGCCTTTGTCCCGGCAGTTGCGGATGGCCTCGGCGTCGGCGGCGGGCAGCCCCAGGGCCGCGGCCACGGCCGCGGCGGGGGCGATGAAGTACTCCGACGACGACGTCACGCCGACGGGGTCGAGGGCGCGGGCGGCGGCCAGCACGGCGGCTTCGTCGGTGGTGTCGAGCACCTCGACGCGCAGCCCGTCCTCGGCCGCGTACGGATAACGGTCGGGATCGGCGCACAGCAGCACCGGCTCGTAGCCGAGGTGGGCAGCGGCCCGGGCGAACAGCCGCCCCGTCCCGGTGGTATTCGACTCCAACAACACCACGACCCCGCTCATGAGAGAGCCTCCAGCATCGGCCGCAGGCCGATTCCGCACAGCGCTAAGCGAGTGGGTGGCAGGACGGGGAGGGGCCCACCTGCGCGGCAGCGCAGGTGGGAGGGGTCCCCGCCTGACAGGACCCACGAGCGCCTCACGGTTGGAACTCCTCGCCGATGACGTCGACATAGCTGCGCCGACCCCACAGCATCCGGCCCCACTCGCCGTCGCACTCGTCGCGTTGGTCGACCAGCTTCGGCTCGTCGGGCAGGCCCGGCAGCCACACATCCTTCTCCTGCAGCCACGCCTCGCTGTAGATGGTGTCCTGGTAGCGGTGGCCCTCGTCGGGGAGCATGCACACCACGGCTTGGTCGGGGTTCCGCTCGGCGTACCACTTGGCCACCATGTACGCCGCCCCGCTGGTGCCGCCCATGAACAGGCCGTGGCGGCGGTGGAGCAGGCGGGTGGCGTGGAAGGCCTCGGCCGAGCTCACCCAGTGGACCTCGTCGAACACGGTGTGGTCGAGATTCTTGGGCATCAGGCTGTTGCCGAGTCCCCGCAACAGGCGCTTCTCGTCCTTGCCGCCGAACAGCACGCTGCCGTGGGTGTCGACGCCGACGGCGTAGAGGTGCGGGAACGACTTGCGCAATGCGGTCGCCGTTCCGCACATCGATCCGCCCGAGCCCACCGTGCCGACCAACGCGTCGACCTCGCCGAGCGCCTCTTCCAGGAACTCGGCCAGATGGGCGTAGGCGCCGGGGTTGTCGGGGTTCTCGTACTGCGAGGGCCAGAAGTGGTCCGGGTACTGCTGCCCCAGCTCGGCGACGCGATCGAGGCGGGACTGCTGGTACCCGCCGATCGGCGCCGGGTCCTGCACGATGTCGACCACCGCGCCCAGGTCCTCCAAGCGCCGCTTGAGCGGTTCGTCGATGACCGGGTCGCTCACGATGATGAGCCGGTAGCCCCGCAGGGCCGAGAGGATGGCGAGGGCGAGGCCGAAGGTGCCCGAGGTGGTCTCGATGATCACCGAGTCGGGGTGAAGCAGCCCCTCCTCCCGGGCCCGGTCGAGGATGTGCCGGGCGGGCAGCAGCTTCATGAGGTTGAAGGCGGCGCCGAAGAGGTTGTCGCCGAGGGCGACGAGGCGAGGAAGCTCGATGGCTTCGGCGATGGTCGGGTGGATCGCCTTGAGCTTCATCGCCGGCCGCCCCTCCTACCGACGCCCCGACGGGCGCGAGCGGGCGACGGCGGGCCGGGCGCTCGAAGTTCGGTGGTCGAGGTGGATGTGCATGAGATGCGGTTCGAAAAAGAGAAATGCCCCCGGCCCGAGCTGGGTCGCCGAGCCGAGGGCATTTCCCTGTGTTGCACCTGAGTACGCCGGACGGGATTCGAACCCGTATCTTTTGGTTTACAAGACCAAGGCTCTTAAGGCTTTCGCCCGTTTACCGTTGAGCTACCGGCGCATGAGGTGATGCAGGGGGACGGCGGATGGCCGTCCGTCAGGCTCGCGGCGAGAAGTCGCTTATGTTCGCGATGTTCGCCGGGCGGCCGCGCGACGGGGACCAAGGCTCTGAGTCATGTCCTTCGACTCGCTGCGCTCGAGGTCTGCTGCCATCGGTGGTCGTTCCCCCCAGGTGCCACGCCGCTGTGGCGTGCGGTCGCCATGATACCCACGCTTCCCCCCTCTGACTAGACACCGCAGCCGATTTCCGCCTGATTTTTTGGACTTCGGGCCCGCGTGGGTACGTCGAGGGGATGGAAGCCACCGTGGCGGACGCCGCTACCGTCGACGCGCCTGCACCATTGCCCACGCCGAGGGGACCGATCGGCGAGTTGTTGCTGGCCGCGCTCCTGCGCCCACCGCACGAGTTGCCCGCGCCCGACGCCGTTGGCATGCGGAGGTGGGAGGACGACGATGTCCAATTGGCGCTGTACTGCTGCTACGAGTTGGCCTATCGGGGGTTCGCGGGCGTGGACGACGGATGGGAGTGGAACCCGTCGCTCCTGCGGTGGCGGGCGGCCCTGGAATCGCCGTTCGAGGCCGAGCTGCGGCGGCTGGCCGGTCCCGCGGCCGCGGGACCGGGGCGCGTCCCCGACGGCCTGCGGGCGCTTGTCGAGGCTTCGACCGGGCCGTCGCTGTCGGCCTACGTCGAGGCCCACGGCAATGTCGACCAGGTGCGCGAGCTGGCCGTGCACCGTTCGGCGTACCAGCTCAAGGAGGCCGACCCCCACACCTGGGTGATCCCCCGCCTGGCGGGGCGGGCCAAGGCCGCCGTGGTGGAGATCCAGTACGAGGAGTACGGCTCGGGCGTCGCCGCCGACATGCACGCCGCCCTCTTTGCCCGCACGATGACGGCGCTCGGGCTCGATCCCGCGTACGGGGCCTATCTCGACGTCATCCCCGCCGTGACGCTGGGGACGGTGAACCTGATGTCGTTTTTGGCGCTGCACCGCCGGCTGCGGGGCGCGTTGGTGGGGCACCTCGCCGTCTTCGAGATGACGTCCGTCACGCCGATGGCGCGCTACAGCCGCGCCCTGTCGCGGCTGGGATACGGCGCCGAGGCCTGCCGCTTCTACGACGTGCACGTCGATGCCGACGCGCGACACGAGGTGATCGCCGGCGACGCGATGGCAGGGGGGCTGGCGGAGGCGGAGCCCGCCTTGGCGGGCGACATCCACTTCGGGGCGCGAGCGGCGATGGCGGTCGAGGAGCGTTTCGCCACCCACGTGCTCGACTGCTGGAGCCGGGGGCGGTCGTCGCTGCGGACGTGAGCGCCGGCGTGTTGCGCGCCTCGTACGTGCTCCCGATCCGCTGGTCGCCGGACGTCGACACGGACGAGCTCGTCTCGTACCTCGGCTGGTTGGCGACGGTCGTCGACGATGTCGTGGTGGTGGACGGGTCGGACGAGGCGCACTTCGCGGAGCTCGCCCGGCGCCGGCCACCGGCGGCGCGACACGCGGCGCCCGATGCGGACCTGCATTTCGCCAACGGCAAGGTCGACGGCGTGATCACCGGGCTCCGCATGGCGCGGCACGACCGAGTGGTGATCGCCGACGACGACGTGCGCTACGACGCGGCGTCGCTGGCTGCCGTGGTCGCCGCCCTCGACCACGCCGAAGCGGTGGTCCCCCAGAACTACTTCGCCCCGCTGCCGTGGCACGCCGCCTGGGACACGGCGCGCACGTTGCTCAACCGGGTCAGCGGGGGCGACTTCCCGGGAACGCTCGGTGTGCGGCGGGACTGCGTGCCGGCCGCCGGGGGCTACGACGGCGACGTGCTGTTCGAGAACCTGGAACTGCTGCGGACGGTCGCCGCCACGGGTGGGCGGGTTGTGCGCCTGCCCGACTGCTTCGTGCGCCGCCTGCCTCCCACGGCGCCGCGGTTCCGGTCGCAGCGGGTGCGCCAGGCCTACGACGAACTGGCCCGCCCCGCTCGTATGGCGTTATCGCTGGCAATCGTGCCCGCCCTTGCTGTTGCGCTGGCCCGCCGCCGGTTCGGCGGCATCGCTGTCGCCGTCGCCGCCACCGTGGCGCTGGCCGAGGCGGGCCGTCGCCGTGGTGGCGGGGCGGCGGTGTTCCCGGCGGCCACCTCGTGGTGGGCGCCGGTGTGGGTGCTCGAGCGCGGCGTGTGCTCGTGGGCCGCGGTGGCGCAGCGCGTGGCCGGCGGGTGCCGCTACGGCGACCGCCGCCTGGTGCGGGCCGCCACCCCGGTACGCGTCCTGCGCGCCCGCCACCGCCCCTGAACCCCCCAACTCCTCGTTCTGGTCCGCAGATCACGCACGTCCGTGCGTGATCTGCGGACCAGAACGCTCGCCTGCGCGGGCGTGGTTCGGAGGGGGTGAAGTGGGGTTGACGGGTGGGGAGGTGGGGCGTATGGTGGCGAGAAGTGGCGCGAAGGGGAGGGGTTTCCGGAGCGCATCGAGGAGCGACGTGGGAGTGAACGGTTCGAATGGCGCGGTTCTTCGGGAGGTACGAGCACTCGCTCGACCCGAAAGGGCGGGTGATCCTGCCCGCCAAGTTCCGCGCCGCCTTCGAGCACGGGGGCTATCTCACGCAGTTCCGCGATCGATGCCTCGCCCTGTGGACGCCCGAGGACTTCGACAAGCAGATGACGCAGATGGAAGCGGCCGCCGAGTCCGGGCGGTCGGAGCGGAACCTGGCCCGGTTGTGGGCGCAGGGGACGCAGGAAGTGGACGTGGACAAGCAGGGCCGCATCGCCATTCCGCAGTACCTGCGGGAGTTCGCCCGACTGGACGGGGATGTACTCGTCAACGGGGCGATCACCCGGGTGGAGCTGTGGAGCCCGGTGGTGTGGGAGGAGAAGGTGGCGCCGGCCGAGGCCGTGCTCACCGAGGACGAGGAGGACGACATCTAGAGGAGACCTGTGCCGGCGGCACCTGGAGCAAAACCTGCAACACGACCTGGACCATGCGCTGCCCCTCGATCGGCGAGGTGGAAGATCCCTACTCCGCCCGCTTCTGCCTTTGTCGATCGGGGAGAAATCCCGACGGCTTCCAGCCGGTCGAGGGGCTGCGGATGAGCCAGGTGTTCGAGCACGAGCCGGTGATGGCCGACGAAATCGTGGCCATTCTCGGCGACGTCCCTCCGGGATTGCTGGTCGATGCGACCGTCGGAGGCGGTGGGCATGCTCGGGCCCTGCTGGGGGCTCGTCCTCAATCGCGCCTGCTGGGCATCGACCGCGACGACGACGCGCTGGCCGCGGCCGCCCGCACCCTGGCCCCCTTCGGCGACCGCGTGCGCTTGGTTCGCGCCCGCTTCGACCAATTGCCCCAGCTTGTTCAGGAACCCGTCAGCGGGGTGCTTTTCGATCTGGGCGTCAGCTCCTATCAATTGGACATGGCGGAGCGTGGGTTCAGCTATCGGGCGGACGCGCCGCTCGACATGCGCATGGACCGCACGTCGTCCCGGACGGCCGCCGACGTGGTGAACGACACCGACGAGCGCGAGCTGGCCCGGCTGTTCTTCGACAACGGCGAGCGCCGCTTCGCCCGCCGCATCGCACAGCGCATCGTCGCCAACCGACCCATCACCACCACGGCGCAATTGGCCGACGTGGTGCGCGATGCCATCCCCGCCGCCACCCGGCGCACCGGTGGCCATCCGGCCAAGCGGGTGTTCCAGGCGGTGCGCATCGCGGTGAACGACGAGCTCGACATCCTGCCCGGCGCCATCGACGCCGCCGTCGACGTCCTCCGACCCGGCGGGCGGTGCGCCGTCCTCAGCTACCACTCCGGCGAGGACCGCATCGTCAAGGACCGCTTCGTCGCCGCCGCCACCGGCGGCTGCACGTGCCCGCCGAACCTGCCGTGCGTGTGCGGCGCCCAGCCCGTGGTGCGGTTGCTCAACCGCGGCGCCCGCCGGCCGTCCGCCGGCGAGGTGGCGCGCAACCCGCGGGCCGAGAGCGCCCGCCTGCGCGCCGTCGAGAAGCTCGCTACCGACGCACCCGACGACCGAGCTCCCGGGGTGGGGCGATGACCGCCACCCAGTCACGACGGGGGGCAGCCGCCTCCGCCGCACCGGCCCGCCGTCCTGGGCCGGCGCCGGCACCGGCGCGCAAGCAGCGCCCGCCGCTGCGCGTCGTTTCCCCCGAGGAGACGCGTCGCGTCGACCGCCGCAAGCGGGCGCGCCTGCGCGTCGCCGTCGCCGTGTTCGTGGTGGTCGGGGGGCTCTTCGGCCTGGTCGCCTCGCACGTGGTGCTGACGCAGGGGCAGTTCCGGCTGCAGCAGCTCGAGAAGAAGGCCGCCGAGTCGCAGGCCCGCTACGAGCGGCTGCGCCTCCAGGTCGCCGAGCTGGAATCGCCCGAGCGCATCGTGGCCGCCGCCCAGGAGCGCCTCGGCATGGTGGCTCCGCCGGGCGTGAAGTACTTGTCGCCGACCGGCGTGTCCGAGCGGCCGTCGAGTGCACACCCGGGTGGCCGCCGGGAGACGGCGACGGCGCCGGCGCCGGACTGGACCGACGTCAAGCCGCACCTGGCGTCCCAGCCGTGACCACGACCACCCGCGCGCCCCGGCGAGGGCTCGCGCCGGAGACCCGCCCGCGCCGGCCGGACACCTCGCGGCCGCCCCGCCGCCCGAACGATGCCCCCAGTCGGGGGCATCGCACGCGTCGCGTCCCGCGCGTCGAGGCCCGGTCGCGCAAGCGCCTCGTCGCCATGCTGGTGGTGCTCGTGGTGGCGTTCGGCGCGCTCGCCGTGCGCGTGACCCAGCTCCAGGCCTTCTCCCGCGACCGCTTCGTCGCGGTCGGCGAATCGCAACGCGTCCGCACCATCGCCCTGCCCGCCGAGCGGGGCTCGATCTTCGATCGCGACGGCCGGGAGCTGGCGCTGTCGGTGCGCCAGTCGACGGTGTGGGCCGACCCCCGCCTGGTCGACGACCCGCTGGGGGCGGCCGAAACGCTGGCCCCCATCCTCGGTATGGAGCCCGCCGAGCTGCAGACACGGCTGGCGCGCGACGCCGCCTTCGTCTACCTGGCCCGCAAGGTCGACGACGGGATCGCCCGGCAGGTGAACGACCTGAAGCTCCCGGGCATCTCGCTGCTCGACGAGCCGGAGCGCTTCCTCCCCGCAGGCGACCTCGCCGCGCCGTTGATCGGCAAGGTGGGAATCGACAACAACGGGCTGAGCGGCCTGGAGACCAAGTACGAGAAGGCGCTCCGGGGCCGGCCCGGGACCATGGTCGTCGAGCGCGACCCGAGCGGCCGTGAAATCCCCGGCGGCGTGCGGCAGTTCGTGCCCTCGGCGCGAGGCGACGACCTCGTGCTCACCATCGACCGCTCGCTGCAGTACGAGACGGAGCGGGCGCTGTCGGCGGAGATCACAAAGGCCAAGGCGCAGGGCGGAATGGCGATCATCATGCAGGCCCGGACCGGCGAGATCCTGTCGATGGCGAACCTCTCCGTCGGCGACGACGGCGCCGTGCAGCCCGCGCCCAACAACATGACGCTCACCAACGTCTACGAGCCGGGCTCGGTCAACAAGCTCATCACGGTGGCGGGGGCGCTGGAGGAGCGGCTCTACAAGCCGAGCGACGAGCTGACAGTGCCGAGCACGATCCGGGTCGCCGACCACGTGTTCAAGGAGCACGACCCGCATCCGACCGAGCAGTGGTCGATCACCGACATCGTGGCCAACTCGTCGAACGTCGGATCGATCATGATCGGCCAGAAGCTCGGCAAGCATCGCCTCGACCACTACATGCGGGCGTTCGGCTTCGGCGAGAAGACGGCCATCGAGTTCCCGGGCGAGTCGGCGGGCATCCTGCTCGACACCGACAAGTACTCGGGCACGTCCATGGGGACCATGCCCATCGGACAGGGCGTGGCCGTGACCGCCGTGCAGATGCTGGCCGCGTACAACACCATCGCCAACGACGGGGTCTATGTGGCGCCCAAGCTGGTGAAGGCGACGATCGACAGCGACGGCGACCGCCGTGACACCGAGCCGTCCGAACAGCGCCGCGTGGTGTCGGCCAAGACGGCCAAGGAGATGACGGCGATGCTCAACGAGGTGGTGCGCGTCGGCACCGGCACCCTGGCCCGCATCGACGGCTACACCGTGGCGGGCAAGACGGGCACCGCTCGCAAGCCGCTGGAGGACGCCCGGGGCTACAAGCCGGGCGCGTACATGTCGAGCTTCGCCGGGTTCGTCCCGTCCGAGCGCCCCGAGCTCACGGCCATCGTCATCCTCGACGAGCCCACCCCGATCTTCGGCGGCATCGTGGCCGCTCCCGTGTTCGCCGACATCCTCCGCTACGGGCTTCGGCAGTTCCGCATCCCGCCGCCTGCGCCCGTCACACCCGCAGGCGTCCCCGCCAGCGACCCCGGTGCCGCTCGGGGCGTGGGCGAGGTCGGCGATCCCACGGGCGCCACCGGTACGATCGACCCGTCCCCCCGCCCCTCGAAATCCCCCTAGGGCGACCAGTGCAACTCGCTTCCCTCCTCGGTGGCGTGGACGTGCTGGAGCGACGTGGTGACGTGACGGTCGACATCCGCTCGGTCACGCACGACTCGCGCCAGGTCGTCCCCGGCTCCCTCTTCTGCTGCGTGACCGGCTCGACCTCGGACGGCCACGCCTTCGCGCCCGCCGCCGTGCAGGCCGGGGCGGTGGCGCTCCTGTGCGAACGAGTGCTGCCTGTCGACGCCGCCCAGGTGCGGGTGGCGAGCACGCGAGCATCGATGGGGCCGGTGGCCGCCGCGTTCCACGGGCATCCGTCGCGGCGGCTTCGGGTGGCGGGCGTGACGGGAACCAACGGCAAGACCACCGTCGCCCACTTCCTCCAGTCGGTGCTCGAAGCCCATGGCACCCCGACCGCGGTCATCGGGACGTTGGGCGGGGCGCGCACGACGCCGGAGGCGCCCGACCTCCAGGCCCTGCTGGCCCGCCACGTCGACGAAGGCCGCGCCGCGGTCGCCATGGAGGTGTCGTCCCACGCTCTGGCGCAGCACCGGGTGGACGGCACGTGGTTCGAGGTCGTCGGCTTCACCAACCTGAGCCAGGACCACCTCGACTACCACGGCGACATGGAGTCGTACTTCGAGGCCAAGGCGTCGCTGTTCACGCCGGAGCGCACCGCCCAGGGGGTCGCCAACGCCGACGACCCGTGGGGCAGGCGGCTGCTGGAAGCCTCGCCCGTGCGGCTCCGTCCCTACTCGATGGCCGAGGCGGGCGATCTCGAGCTGCGCACGACGGGGAGCTCGTTCACGTGGTCCGGGGAGCGGGTGGAGCTCGACCTGGGCGGCGATTTCAACGTCGCCAACGCCTTGTGTGCGGCGGCCATGGCCTCACTGCTCGACGTGCCGGCGTCCGCCGTGGCGGCGGGCTTGTCCGCCGTGCGGGCGGTGCCCGGCCGCTTCGAGCCCGTCGACGTGGGGCAGCCGTTCACCGTCGTGGTCGACTACGCCCACACCCCGGACGGGCTCGGTCGCGTGCTCCGCTCGGCGCGCACCGTCGTCGATCCCGAGGCGCGGGTGATCGTGGTATTCGGCTGCGGCGGCGACCGCGACCGGGCCAAGCGCCCGATGATGGGACAAGTCGCCGCCGAGGTGGCGGACCTCGCCTTCCTCACCAACGACAACCCGCGATCCGAGGACCCCATGGCGATCATCGCCGAGGTCCTGACCGGGGTGCCGTTGCGCCGCTCGGTGACCGTCGAGCCCGACCGCGCCGCCGCCATCGGCATGGCGCTGGGCGCCGCTCGCCCCGGCGACATCGTGGTGATCGCAGGCAAGGGCCACGAGACGGGACAGACGACCGGCGAGGTCACGGTGCCGTTCGACGACAGGGAAGTGGCCCGCCGGCTGTTGGAGGCCGTGACGTGATCGCGCTCCTGCTGTCGGGCGGCGTCGCCCTCATCGTGTCGCTGGTGGGCACCCCGCTGCTCATCCGTTGGCTCCAGGCCCAGGGCATCGGCCAGCAGATCCGGGAGGACGGCCCGCAGGGCCACATCACCAAGGCGGGCACGCCGACCATGGGCGGGATCATGATCGTGTCCGGCGCGGTGATCGGCTACCTCGTCGGCCACCTGCGAGCGGGGGCGATTTACACCCGCGGCGGCATCCTCGTCGTGGGCGCCGTGGTCGGTGCCGCATGCGTCGGCATGGCGGACGACTGGATCAAGGTGCGCCGCCGCCGCAGCCTCGGCCTCAACAAGCGGGCGAAGTTCACCGGTCAGCTCCTCGTGGCGGGCACGTTCGCCTGGCTCGCCAGCGGCTGGGCCAACGTCGACCACGCCCTGTCGTTCACCCGCGCCGGCGCCCCGGGCACGCCCGATCTCGGCTGGGGATGGATCGTGTTCGCCATCCTCGTCATCATCGGCTCGTCCAACGCCGTGAACCTCACCGACGGCCTCGACGGGCTGGCGGCGGGGTCGGCCACGTTCGCCTTCTCGGCTTTCGCCATCATGGGGTTCTGGCAGTTCCGCCACTTCGACGTCTACGGCATCGGCCAGGCGCTCGATCTCGCCCTCCTCGCGGTGAGCCTCACCGGCGCGTGCGCCGGGTTCCTGTGGTGGAACGCGGCTCCCGCCCGCATCTTCATGGGCGACACCGGCTCGCTGGCGATCGGCGCGGGCCTGGCGGGCCTGGCCCTGGTCATGAAACTCGAGCTGCTCCTCCCCGTGGTGGCGGGCCTGTACGTACTGGAGACGCTCTCGGTCATCATCCAGGTGGTCAGCTTCCGCGCCTTCCACCGCCGGGTGTTCGGCATGGCGCCCATCCACCACCACTTCGAGCTGGCCGGGTGGCCGGAGACGACGGTGATCGTCCGCTTCTGGATCCTCGCGGGTCTGTGCACGGCGCTGGCCCTCGGCATCTTCTACGCCGACTTCATCTCCCTCGGACGGCTGGACTGATGGGGGAGCGCGCCGTCGTCGTCGGGCTCGGCGTGACCGGCCGGGCGGTGAGCCGACTGCTCGTGGCCGAGGGCTACGAGGTCGTCGTCACCGAGGACCGACCGCAGCCCGACGCCGCCGCCGAGGCCCAGGAGCTCGGTGTCGAACTGCTGGCCGCGCCCGGCTCGTCGCAACTCGCTTCCGTCGTGCAGGGGGCCGCGCTGGTTGTACCGAGCCCCGGCGTCCCCGCCGCCCACCCCGTCTACGGCACGGCCGCCGCCGCGGGCGTCTCCGTGCTGAGCGAGGTGGAGTTGGCGTGGCGGCGGGCGACGGTGCCCATGGTGGCGGTGACGGGGACGAACGGCAAAACCACGGTCACGACGCTGGTGACCGAGATGCTCAACGCCTCGGGCGTACGCGCCGTGGCGGGCGGCAACATCGGCCTCCCGCTGGTGGAGGCGGTGGCCCGCGACGTCGACATGGTGGTGGCCGAGGTGTCGTCGTTCCAGCTCCAGTTCACCGAGCGCTTCCGCCCCTCGGTGGCGGTGTGGCTCAACTTCGCCGAGGACCATCTCGACTGGCACCCCACGAGCGAGCACTACGCGGCGGCCAAGGCCCGCATCTGGGCCAACCAGACCGACGACGACCTCGCCGTGGGCAACGCCGACGACCCGACGGTGCTGTCGATGCTGGCGGGCGCGCCTGCTCGCTGCACAACCTTCGCCGTGCGGGCCGAGGCCGACTGGCGCGTCGTCGACGGCGCGTTGACCGGGCCGGCGCCGACCGGCCGTCTCGTCGACGTGGACGCCCTGCCTCGGTCGCTGCCGCACGATCTGTCGAACTCGTTGGCGGCCGTGGCCGCTGCCGTTGCCGCCGGAGCGGACGCCGAGGCGTGTGCCAAGGCGCTGGTCGACTTCCGGGGGCTCCCCCATCGCGTCGAACTGGTCGGCGACGCTGGTGGGGTGCGGTTCTTCGACGACTCCAAGGCCACCACGCCCGCCTCGGTGCTGGCGGCGGTGCAGGGGTTCGACTCGGTGGTGCTCGTGGCGGGCGGGCGGAACAAGGGGCTCGACCTCGGCGTGCTGCGCCAAGCCGCCCCGCGCCTGCGGGCCGTCGTCGCCATCGGCGAGGCGGCCGACGAGGTGGCGGGCGCCTTCGCGGGCGTGGCGCCGGTGACCGTGGCGACGTCGATGGACGACGCCGTCACCCGGGCGCGCGCCGCCGCCGCCCCCGGCGACGTGGTGCTGTTGTCGCCCGGGTGCGCGTCGTTCGACTGGTACCGCAACTACGCCGAGCGCGGCGACGACTTCCGCCGCGCCGTCCTCGAACAGGTGGGCGAGTAGATGGCACGCACGATCGACCGCGAGGCGCACGAGCGGGCGATGGCGGCCCGCACCGCCACCCGGGCGCGGCACCCCAGCGCCCGTCGTCCGCCGCGCCACGACACCCCCGCCCCGAAGGCGAAGCCGAAGCCGAAGCGCAAGGCGGACGCCACCGGCGAGGCGTCGAAGTCCGCCCGGCGCTCGTTGGCAACGTCGACCGGCTACGTGCTGCTGGCGGCGGTCGTGACCGTGCTGTGCGTGATCGGCCTGGTGATGGTCCTGTCGTCGTCGTCGGTCAACGCGCTGCGCAACTACGGCTCGGCGTGGCTGTTCTTCAACCGGCAGCTCCTGTGGCTGACGGTCGGCACGGCGGTGCTGTTGTTCACGTCGCGCGTCGACTACCAGACATGGCGACGTTTCCGTGTCCCGCTGCTCGCCGGGTGCATGGGACTGCTCGTGCTGGTGCTGGTCCCCGGCGTCGGCATCGCCGTGAGCGGGTCGAGTCGGTGGCTCGGCGTCGGGAGTTGGCGCATCCAGCCCTCGGAGCTGTCGAAGCTGGCCGTTCTCCTGTTCATCGCCGACCTGTTGGCCCGCCGCGCCGACCGCATCGACGACAGCCGGGAGACGCTGCGCCCGGCGCTGATGGCCTTCGGCGCGGTGGCGATGCTGGTCATGCTCCAGCCCGACATGGGCACCACGCTGGTTCTCGGGTGCATGGTCATGGCGCTGCTGTTCGTGGCGGGCGCCTCGCTCCAGCACATGGCGGCGCTGACGGTGACGGCCGTGGTGGCCTCGTTCGTGCTCGGCATGGCGGAGCCGTATCGCCGGGCTCGCATGATGTCGTTCCTCGACCCGTGGGCCGACGCCGACAACACCGGCTACCAGGTGGCGCAGTCGATCGTCGGCCTCGCCGACGGCGGCCTTACGGGGGTCGGTGTCGGGGCCAGTCGGGCCAAGTGGGGCTTCCTGCCCAACGCCCACACCGACTTCATCTTCACCATCATCGGCGAGGAGATGGGGCTCATCGGGAGCCTGCTGGTGATCGGGTTGTTCGTGGGCTTCGCCTTCCTCGGCGTCCGTGCTGCGGTGCGGGCGCCCGACCGCTTCGGCACGCTCGTGGCAGCGGGTGTGACCGCCTGGGTGGCGGGGCAGGCGTTCATCAACATCGGGGCCGTCATCGGCATGCTGCCGGTGACCGGCGTACCGCTCCCGTTCGTGTCGTTCGGCGGGTCGTCGCTCGTGATCTGCATGGCAGCCGTGGGGCTGCTGCTCAACGTCGCCCGGCAGGGGCGTCAACCCCGGCCCGGCGACTGATGGCGGGACGCACCTGGGCAGTGATCGCGGGCGGCGGGACCGCGGGCCACGTGCTCCCCGCCGTCGCCGTGGCCGACGCGCTGGTGGCGCGGGGGCACGCCGCCTCGTCGATCCACTTCGTGGGGTCGGCGCGCGGCCTGGAGGCGACGCTGGTGCCCGAGGCGGGCTACGGGATCACCTTGCTGCCCGGGCGGGGGATCGCCCGGCGGCTGACGTGGGACAACGTCGGCGCGGTGGTCGGATTGGTCGCCGCGATGGGCCGAGGGATGTGGCTGGTGGCCCGCCGCCGCCCGGCCGTCGTGCTGTCGGTGGGCGGCTACGCGTCGGTGCCGTGCGCGTTTGCTGCCGTGGTGCTGCGCGTGCCGCTCGTGCTGCATGAGCAGAACGCGATTCCCGGTTTGGCCAACCGGTTGGCGGGCCGCTTCGCTCGGGCTGCGGCGGTGTCGTTCGACGGCACGCCGCTGCCGCGCGCCGAGGTGACGGGCAATCCCGTGCGACCCGAGGTGCGCACCGTCCCTGACCGCGCCGCGGCTCGCGAGGCGCTCGGCCTGCCTGCCGACAAGCTCGTCGTGGGTGTGTTCGGCGGGTCGCTCGGGGCTCGTTCGATCAACCGGGCGGTGACCGGGTGGGTGCCGGGCCGTGACGACGTGGTCGTGTACCACGTCGTCGGCCGCCGCGACTGGGCCGAGCTGTCGACGCCGACGGGCCCGTGGCACCGGCCAGTGGAGTACGAGCAGCGGCTGCCGTTGCTGTTGTCGGCGGCCGACGTGGTGGTGGCGCGCGCCGGGGGCACCACGGTGGCCGAACTGGCGGTCGTCGGCGTGCCGTCCGTGCTCGTGCCGCTGCCCGGCGCACCCGGCGACCACCAGACCCACAACGCGGGCGCCCTGGTGCGAGCGGGTGCGGCCGTACTGGTGCCCGACGCCGAGCTGTCGCCCGAGCGGTTGGACGCCGAGTTGTCGGCGCTGTTGGCCGACCCGGCCCTGCTGGAGACCATGCGGGCCGCGGCCCGTTCCGTGGGCGTGCCCGACGCCGCCGACCGCGTCGCCGCCCTCGTCGACCGCCACACCCGCCGCCGTTCTGGTCCGGGAATCCCGCAACATACGGCGGGATTCCCGGACCAGAACGGTGAAGGGGGGGCGAAGTGATCGACTTGTCGGCGCCGCAGCGGGTGCACGTGGTCGGCATCGGGGGCGCGGGGATGAGCGCCATCGCCGCCGTCCTCGTCGCCATGGGGCACGCCGTCTCGGGCAGCGATCTCAAGGATTCGCCGGGGCTCGAGCGGCTGCGCTCGCTCGGTGTGCGCGTCGACATCGGCCACGCGGCCGAGCACGTCGGCGACGTCGACGCCGTCACCATCTCCACCGCCATCCCGCCCACCAACCCCGAGGTGGAGGCCGCCCGCCGGCGCGGCATCGCCGTCCTGCGACGGGCCGAGGCGCTGGCGGCCATCGCCGCCACCCGCCGCACCGTTGCCGTGGCCGGCACCCACGGCAAGACCACCACGTCGTCCATGCTCGCCCTCGTGCTGGTGGAGGCGGGCGTGCGGCCGTCGTTCATCATCGGCGGCGAGGTCAACGAGATCGGCACCGGCGCGGTGTGGGACGACGGCGAGTGGTTCGTGGTGGAAGCCGACGAGAGCGACGGCACCTTCCTGGAGCTCGGCGCCGAGGCCGTCGTCGTCACCAACGTCGAGCCCGACCATCTCGACCACTACGGCGGCTTCGACGGGCTGGTCGCCGCCTTCGGCCGGTTCGTCTCCCAGGCAACCGGCGTGCGAGTTGTCTGCGCCGACGACCACATCGCATCCCAATTGGCGGGGGAGGGGGCGGTCACCTACGGCACGGCCGAGGATGCCGACTATCGCATGGTCGACGTAACCCGTAGCCGCGCCGGCGTCCGCTTCATGCTGGTGCACGAGGGCACCACCCTGGGCGAGGTGTCGCTGCCCGTCGCCGGGCTGCACAACGCCCGCAACGCCTGCGGTGCCGTCGTCACGGGGCTGCGGCTCGGTGTCTCCTTCGACGCCGCCGCCCGC
Organism: Actinomycetota bacterium; assembly: GCA_019347595.1. Lineage (GTDB taxonomy): Bacteria > Actinomycetota > Acidimicrobiia > Acidimicrobiales > JAHWLA01 > JAHWLA01. The sequence goes on along the minus strand of JAHWLA010000023.1, from coordinate 1,175 downwards.
GCTCTGGCCCGCTATGGCGGCGTGGCCCGCCGCTTCCAGTTCCGAGGCGAGCGCGAGGGGGTGACGTTCGTCGACGACTACGCCCACCTGCCCACCGAGGTGCGCGCCGCCCTGGCCGCCGCCCGCGACGGCGGGTGGCGTCGCGTGGTCGCCCTGTTCCAGCCCCACCGCTTCTCCCGCACTGCGGCCCTGTGGCAGGACTTCGCCGACGCCTTCGTCGACGCCGACGTGCTCGTCGTCACCGACGTCTACGCCTCGGGCGAGGCGCCCCGACCGGGCGTGTCGGGCAAGTTGATCGTCAACGCCGTGCTCGACGCCCACCCGTACCAACGCGCGGCGTACCTGCCCACCCGGGGCGACCTGGCGCCCTACCTGCGGCGCGAGCTGCGGCCGGGCGACGTGTGCCTCACCTTGGGAGCAGGCGACCTCACCTCGCTGCCCGACGAGCTCCTGCGATGACCACCATCATCGACACTGCCGCGGCCGTCCTCGGCGACCGGGCCCGGCGCGACGTCCCGCTCGGCCCGCTCACCACCTACCGGGTGGGTGGTCCGGCCGCGCTGTTCGTGGAGGCCCAGGACGACGACGACCTGGCCGCCGCGTCCGAGGCGGTGCGTGCATCGGGCGTGCCGGTGCTGGTCGTGGGCAAGGGCTCGAACCTGCTGGTCGCCGACGCGGGCTTTTCGGGACTGGCCCTCGCGCTGGGCGAAGGCTTCGCGGCCATCGAGATCGACGGGACCACGGTGCGGGCGGGCGCCGCCGTGGCGCTCCCCGTGCTGGCCCGGCGCACGGCGGCCGCCGGGCTCACCGGCTTCGAGTGGGCCGTCGGCGTGCCCGGCTCCGTCGGCGGCGCCGTGCGCATGAACGCGGGCGGGCACGGGTCCGACATGCACGCCTGCGTCCGCCGGGCCCACGTGTTCGACCTCGACGCAGGCCACCGCATCGCCCTCGACAGCGCCGACCTCGACTACGGCTACCGCCGCTCGTCCATCCGCCCCACGCAGGTGGTGGTGACCGCCGAGCTGGCACTGCGCCCCGGCGACCGGGTGGCGTCCGAGGCACAGGTGGCCGAGATCGTGCGGTGGCGACGCGAGCACCAGCCCGGCGGGCAGAACGCAGGCTCGGTCTTCACCAACCCGCCGGGCGACTCGGCCGGGAGGCTGGTGGAGGCGGCC
>JAHWLA010000199.1 GCA_019347595.1 Actinomycetota bacterium | reverse complement strand
CCCGTGGTGTCGATGAACGTCATCCCGCTGACGTCGACGACCAACGACATCGGCGGGTCGTCGACGTCGAGCAGGTCGTCGAGGTGCGCCCGCAGCCGTTCGCTCGTGGCGCTGTCGACCTCGCCGCTCACCCGGAGGACCGTCGTTCCCAACACGGTGGTCAGCACGGCTGTGAAGGTGTTGCCGTCCAGCAGCGTCATCGCTCGACCCGTTTCGACCCCTGTCGCCCGGCGTGCCGCTTCTGGACTCGCCTCGCAGGCGACGCTACACGCGCCGATCCCCGACGTCAGCCCCTGATTTCCGCAGCCACGCCGGCGAAGAGGCGCAGGGTCTCGTCCGACGGGTAGTCGCTGCACCACGGCATGAACGACGTGCAGCCGAGGTCGACGTAGCGCTGGATCTTCTCGGCCACCTGCTCGGGAGTCCCGACGAGGTTGCCGGCCCGCCACGACTCGAACGCCTCGCCCCACAGCGACTTGCTGCCGGCGGCGACCAGCTCGTCCTCGGTCTCCCGGATGAACACCTCGGGCGACCACGTCTTCTCGATCTCGTCCTCGTCGCGGCCCACGTCCTTGCAGTGCTGCTGCAGGATCTCCCGCTTGCGGGCCCACTCCTCGGGCTTGCCGCCCCAGTTGGCCCGGTCGGCGTGGCGGGCGACGACCCGCAAGGTGAGTTGCTCGCCGCCGCCGCCCACGAGGATGGGCGGGTGCGGCTGCTGAAGGGGCTTGGGGTCGCAGTTGGCCCGGTGGAGTGTGTAGTAGCGGCCGTCGTAGGTCGTCTCGTCCTCCGTCCACATCGAGCGCACGATTTCGACCGCTTCGCCGAGCATGCCGATGCGGTCCTTGGGCAACGGGAAGTCGTAGCCGTAGCCCTTGAACTCTGTCTCGTACCACCCGGCCCCGATGCCCCAGTCGAGACGGCCGCCGCTCAGCACGTCGAAGGTGGACGTCACCTTCGCCAGCAAGGCCGGGTTGCGATAGCCGTTGCAGCCGACCATCTGGCCCAGCCGGATGCGCGACGTGCGCTGGCTGAGCGCAGCCAGCGTCGTCCAGCACTCGAACACCGCCTCGTGGCCGGGCTTGGGGACGTTGTGGAAGTGGTCGTACACCCACAGCGAATCGAAGCGCAGCTCCTCGGCGAGCACCGCCAGCTCGACCACCTTGTCCCACTTGGCGGCGGCGCCGTCGATCGAGGCGAGCTCCATTTTCCAGCCTTGCAGCGCGAACACCCCGAATGTCACCGGTCGGTCCATGGCTGGACCCTAACCCGACCCCTCCCCCTACGATGCAGCCGATCATGGGCGGGGACATCGAGTACAACCTGGCCGACCTTTACGAGACGACGACCGACGCCATCGGCGATCGGGAGGCGGTCGTGTGCGACGGGCGGCGGTTCACGTTCGCCGACTTCGACGATCGCGGCACCCGGCTGGCCCACGTGCTGGCCGACATGGGCATCGGTGTCGGCGACCACGTCGGGCTGCACCTGTTCAACGGCAACGAGTACCTCGAAGCCATGCTGGCCTGCTTCAAGCTGCGGGCCGTCCCCATCAACGTGAGCTACCGCTACGTGGCCGACGAGCTGCGCTACCTGTTCGACGACGCCGACATGAAGGCGGTCGTCACCGAGCCGTCCTTGACCGGCGTGCTCGACGGGGCGGGGATCACCGTCCCCCGTCTGGAACGGGGACCGTCCTACGAGGCCGCCATGGCCGCCGCCTCGCCCGAGCGCGACTTCGGACCCCGGTCGGCCGACGACCTCTACATCCTCTACACCGGCGGCACCACGGGGATGCCGAAGGGCGTGATGTGGCGGCACGAGGACCTGTTCTTCGGCGCCCTCGGCGGAGGCAACCCGGGCGGGCCGCCGCTGAGCTTCCCCGGTGAGATCGCCGCCCGGGCCGAGGCCGGCTTCCACCGCTGCCTGCCCGCGCCGCCGTTCATGCACGGGGCCGCCCACTGGATGGCGTGGCAGGTGCTGCTCGTCGGCGGGACCGTCGTCGTCGACCGCAGCAGCAGCTTCACCGCCGAGCGTGTCTGGCAGCTCGCCGACGACGAACGGGTCTCGTTCCTCGTCATCGTGGGCGACGCCTTCGCCCGTCCGCTCGTCGACGCCCTCGAGGCGCACGGCCACCGGTGGCGGCTGCCCGCATTGACGGTGGTGCTCTCGGGCGGCGCCATCCTGTCGCCGTCGGTGAAGGCGGACCTGCTGCGCCTGCTCCCCCGCGCCATGGTGGTCGACGGCTTCGGCGCCTCGGAGACGGGTGGCCAGGGCCAGACGGTCGCCGTCCCCGGCGTGCGCGCCATCCCGCAGCGCTTCGTGATGGACGACGGCACCACCGCCGTGCTCGACGACGACTACCGGCCGTTGAGCGGCCCCGGCGAAGGATGGATCGCCAGGCAGGGGCCCATCCCCTTCGGCTACTACAAGGACCCCGAGCGCACCGCACGCACCTTCCCGATGGTCGACGGCGTGCGCTGGGCGGTCCCGGGCGACCGCGCCCGGCTGGAGGAGGACGGGACGGTCACCGTGCTGGGACGGGGCTCGGTGTCGATCAACACGGGCGGCGAGAAGGTGCACCCCGAAGAGGTCGAGTCGTGCCTCAAGGCGCACCCGGCGGTCTTCGACGCCATCGTCGTCGGCGTCCCCGACGAGCGGTGGGGCGAGCGAGTGGTGGCGGTCATCGCGCCGCGGCCCGACGTCGAGGTGCCGTCGCTGGAGGAGCTCGCCGCCCACTGCCGCGAGTCGCTGGCCGCGTACAAGGCGCCGCGGGGCGTGGTAGTGGTGGACGAGATCGTGCGCTCGCCCTCCGGCAAGCCCGACTACCGCTGGGCGCGCGCGGTGGCCGAAGAGCCCCTGCTCGCGTAATTCGTTGGCGCCGCCCGGCGTCGTCGGCTTGTATCTCCTCTCGTGACCGACCGCATCCATCTCCAGCCCGTAGGGGCGATGCGGCCGCTCTCGATGTCGGCCGCGTAGCCCGCCCGCTGCCCGCCCGTTCCCGAGAGAGGAGTCACCCGTGCTGTTCAACCCGTTCGTCCATGCCCACCTCGCCCGCGAGCGCATGCAGCGCTACGAGCACGAAGCTGCCCTCGCCCGCCTGCTCTCGGCGCCCCGCCGGGCCCGACCGGATGCGGAGGCCGACCGTGGTCCCTCCCCATCTGCCGTCATCGCCTCGGCCGGCGCCGGCCCACCGCAGTAAAAACGCGAAGTGTGCGGAGTCGGGGCCCTCAGGGCGGACCGACTCCGCACACTTCGCGAGACTGGCCGGCGTGGACGCCAACACGTTGGTGCGCGACGGGCTCGAGGTGCTGATCGTGGTGGCGATCGGCGGCATCCTGTGGTCCAGCGTGAAGAAGCTGCGGCGGGGCGAGATCAGCGCCTACACCTGTGCGGCGTGCGGGCGGCCGACGTCGCGGGCCTATCCCCGCTGCAAGCACTGCGATGCGGTGCAGCCCCACGGCCGTGCGTGAGCGCTACGTCGTCGCCGACGACATCCGGCTGTTCTGCGTGGAGGCCGGCCCCCTGCGCGGCCCGCTCGTCCTGCTCCTCCACGGCTGGCCCGAGTTCTGGTGGTCGTGGCGCCACCAGCTCCAGCCTCTGGCCGACGCGGGCTACCACGCGGTGGCCGTCGACCTGCCGGGCTACGGCCGCAGCGACAAGCCCGACGTCGTCTACGACGAGCAGTGGGTGAACACCCGTCTGGCTGCCGCCGTCCCCGCGCTGGGCCACGACGACGCCGTCGTCGTCGGCCACGACTGGGGCGGTCTGCTGGTGTGGCCGTTCGCCCGCCGCTTCCCCGAGCGCACCCGGGCGGTCGTCGGGGTCAACACCCCCGACTTCCCCCGCCCCACCGCAGCCCCCGTCGAGATCATGCGCACCTTTGCCCGGCCCAACTACATCGTGCAGTTCCAAGAGCCAGGCCCGGCCGAGTGGTTCCTTGGCGGCGACGTGCGGGGCTGGCTGCGGGGAGTCTTCCGAGGGCCTGCCACGCACCGCCACGACGCCTTTCCCGACGAGGTGATCGAGCGCTACGTGGAACAGTTCTCCACGGCGGGCGCGGTCACCCCGCCGTTGGAGTACTACCGCAACATGGACCGCAACTGGTCGCTGGCCGCCGACCTTCCGCCGACCGTCGACGCGCCCGCGCTGATGGTGACCGCGGAGCACGACCCCGTGCTGCGCCCCGAGGCGGCCGAGGGCATGGAGGCCCGCGTGCCGAACCTGCGCCGCACGGTGCTGATCGAGGACTGCGGCCACTGGACCCAGCAGGAGCAGCCCGAGGCGTTCAATCGGGCGCTGCTCGCCTTCCTGGCCGACCTTTAGAGCACGTGCTCGTATAATACGAGCGTGGACTACCGAGTAGACGAGCTGGCGGCGGCGGGCGACGTGTCCGTCGACACCGTCCGCTTCTACCAGTCGAAGGGCCTCCTCCCCCCGCCCCGTCGTGCGGGCCGGGTGGCGTGGTACGGCGACGAGCACCTCGACCGCCTCGACCGCATCCGCCGCCTCCAGGCCCGCGGCCTCACCCTGGCCGTGATCCGCCGCCTGCTCGACGGCGAGCTCGACCAGGCGGACGAGGCGCTGGTCACCGCCTTGGCCGAGCCGCCCACCGCCGAGACGCTCACGTTGCCGGAGCTGGCGGCGCGCAGCGGCATCCCGCTGCCGTTGCTGCAAGCCGTCGAGCGCGAGGGCCTGCTCGTCCCCCGCCGCGACGGCTACACCGCCGACGACATCGCCGTCGCGCAAGCGGGCCTCCGCCTCCTCGAACACGGCCTGCCCCTGCCCGAGATCCTCGACCTCGCCCGCCGCCACCACGCCGCCATGCGAGC
>JAHWLA010000198.1 GCA_019347595.1 Actinomycetota bacterium | reverse complement strand
GGCAAGACAGCCGACATGCTCGCTCCCGTCATCGACCGCCTCCCGGCCCCGGCTCGCCACCTGGTCGAACGATTGCGCCAGGACGACGTGCTCATGATCGCCGCCGGGCTGGCGTTCTACGCCTTGGTCTCGGTGGCGCCCCTGCTCGTCCTGTCCCTGCGCCTCGCCACGCTGATCGTGGGGGAGGACGCCATGCGACGGGCGGGCGATGCGCTGGCCGGCGTGGCCCCCGACAAGCTGGGCGTCGACAAAACGTTCACGGCGGTGGCCCGGGCGGGCGCCGGCATCGGCCCCACGGCGGTGCTCGCCGCCCTGTGGCCCGCCACGGCCTACGGCGCCGGGCTCATCCGCGCCTTCGACCGGATGACCGGGTCACGGCGGCCCATGAAGGGGCTGCGTGGGCGGGCGCTCGCCCTGCTGCTCGTCGGCCTCCTTCCCGCCTTCGTGCTCACCACCTTGGGAGCCGTCGCCGTGGCGCCTCGCGTCCTCGGCGACGGAATTGCGGCCGAGCTGGCCGGGTGGTTGCTGGGCCTCGCGCTCGCCCTCGGCATGCTGACGGCCTTCCACGCCGTCGTGTACCGGGTGTTCGCGCCCGACGATCCCGAGGCGGCCGCCGTCCTGAGAGGCGCCCTCTTGTCGGCCGCCGCGGTGACCGTCCTCTCGCTCGTCTACGGCCTCTACCTCCGCTTCGGTGCCGACTTCGGGGCCCGCTACATCACCAGCGGCGTGGCCGCCGTCGTCCTGCTGGCGGTCTGGCTCTTTCTCGCCAACGCCCTCCTGCTCGTGGGCTACCGGGCGGCCGTCGAGCGCTGACCGCGAGCGGTCACGTGAGCACGCGAGCGAGTGGGCTCGAGGCAAGGCGGTCGACCAGCTCGGCGGCGGACTCGTAGACGGCCACTGCGCCCGCCGCCTCCAGCTCCGCCGCCCCGATGCCGCCGGTGAGGACGCAGACGCACGGCAGGCCGCAGCGGGCGGCGGCCTCCACGTCCCACACGGTGTCGCCCACCACGACCGTGCGATGGCGGTCGAGGTCGGCCTTGGCCATGGCGACTTCGAACACCTCCGGCTCCGGCTTCGCCTCGTCCACGTCGCCTGCGCTCGTCACCCCCGCCAGGACGTCGTCGACCTGCAAGGCGTCGAGCAGCGCCCGCACGTCCGCTTCCTCCGACGACGACGCCAGCACGGCGGCGGCGCCGGACGCTGCCACCGCCCGTACCAAGTCGGCGGCACCCGGCAACGCCCGGATCTCCGGCTTGAGCACCTCGAAGTGACGCCGCCACGCCTCTTTGACGTCGTCGCGCGCGCCGCCCGCCAGCCGCTCCAGCAGGAGGCTCGATCCCATGCCGATGTGGCGGTGGATGGTCGCGGCGGGCACCTCGATACCGTGCTCGAGGAAAGCCCGTCGCCACGCCCGCGTGTGGAGGTAGTTGGTGTCGACAAGGGTCCCGTCGATGTCGAACACGACGCCGGGGCGAGCGGTCACGGGCCGCTCCTTACCCACCCCTCACCAGGTTTTTACCCACCCCTCACCAGGTTTGCCCCCGCGAAGTGGCGGGCACGCGTGCCATACCAACGTCCGTCGAGAAAGGCACCGACATGTACATCGGCATCGGCACCCTCATCCTGGTCATCCTCCTGATCCTGCTCCTCACATAGCGAGGCCAGCCCGCGGGCTCAGCGGAGCTCGCGGCGCAGGATCTTCCCCGTGGTGTTGCGCGGAAGCTCGTCGAGGAACACCACATCCTTGGGCACCTTGTAGCGAGCCAGGTGCTGCTTCACGTGGTCCTTCACGGCCTGCGCCGTCAAGCGGGCGCCGGGCTTCTTCACCACGAAGGCCTTGAGGCGCTGGCCGAACTCCTCGTCGGGCACGCCGACCACGGCCACGTCGGCGATGGCCTCGTGGCGGGCCAGCAGGTCCTCCACCTCGCTGGGGAACACGTTCTCGCCGCCGGAGACGATCATGTCGTCTTCCCGGCCCTCCACGAAGAGGCGGCCTTGGTCGTCGAGGCGACCGAGATCGCCGACCGACATGAGATTGCCGAGCATGGCCTTGCTGCCCCCGCCGGTGTAGCCCTCGAACGGGAGCTCGTTGCCGACGAAGATGCGCCCCGTCGTGCCCGGCGGAACGTCGCGGCCCTCGCTGTCGACGATGCGCAACGTCGTGCCGAGCGGCGGCTTGCCCGCGGTCCCCGGCGCCGCCCGTAGGTCCTCCGGCGTGGCGATGCTGGCCCACGCCACCTCGGTCGATCCGTAGAGGTTGTAGAGGTTGTCGCCGAAGCGGTCCATCCACTCGAGCGCCAGCGAGCCGGTGAGGGCCGAGCCGCTGGCGGCCACGATGCGCAACGACGAGGTGTCGTGGCGGGCCGCCGCCTCGGGGCCGGCGGCGAGGATGCGCTGGAGCATGACAGGCACCACGACCAACGCCGTGGCCTTGGTGTCGGCCACGACGCGCAGCGTTTCCTCGGGGTCGAAGCGCCGCTGGAGCACGATGGCGGAGCCCAGGGCGAGCGCCAGATTGAGGTGCGCCAGCCCCCACGAGTGGAACAAGGGGGCGGCGATGACCGTCGTCTCCCCCGCCCGCAGCGGGATGCGCGACAGCACGGCGGCGGCCGCACCCAGGCCCTTGGGGGCCGACCGCTTGGCGCCCTTCGGCGCGCCCGTCGTGCCCGACGTGAGGATGATCGTGCGGCCCGGCTTGGCGGGTGCGGTCAGGGGCGCCGTCGAGTGCTTGTCGGCCAGCTCGTCCAGCGTGGGATTCGGCGTGAGCCCGTCGTGCCACGCCACCACCGCGGCGCGATCGCCTGCCGCGGGCTCGACGATCTCCGCGAAGTCGGCGTCGTGGACGATGGCGGCGGCGCCCTCGCGGTCGAGCACCTCGGCCAACTGGGGCGCGGCGAACCCGGTGTTGAGGTAGATGACGTTGGCGCCGAGCTTGGAGATCGCGACGGTGGCCTCGACGAAGCCGCGGTGGTTGCGGCACAGCAGGCCGACGGCGTCGCCTTCGGAGACGCCGAGCTCGCGCAGGCCCCGGGCGATGGCGTTGGTGCGGCGGTCGATGTCCCCGAACGTGGCGCTGCCCGCCTCGTCGATCACCGCGACGGCATCGGGGTAGCGGGCGGCCGCCGCGCCGTAGCCCCCGGCCAGGGTGGCGCCCCACTTGCCCAACGTCCGCACGGCGTTGAGGAAGCGGTCGGGGCGCTCGGGCCGGATCATGCCCGCCTGGACCAGCACCCGGCTGATCCGGAGCTGATGGGCCGTCTTGTCGAGGACCTCCTGCACTGCAACTGCCATTCGCTACGACCCTCCTGCTTGTCGGTGCGACTCGCGAGCCGCCCATCCGAAGATGCCTTTCGCCATGGTCGACGACTCCGCCTGCACGCGCCGCTGGTACACGTCCGCCCGCGTGGCGTGCACGGACGCGTCGTCGGGCGCCGCTTGTGCCGCCAACTCGGCCAGGTGGCCGGCCAGGCGAAGGTCGCCCGCGTCGGCCAGTTGCGCCGCCCGCTGCGCCAGCCGTTGGGCCCCGCCCGCCAGGGCCGCCACCTCGGCGGCGAACGCGTTGTCGGGTGCGGGCTTCAGGTGCGCGGGGTTGCCGTCGTACCAACCGCCGTAGAGCCGCCACACGTTGCGGATGACGAACTCCGGCTCGTCGTAGACGGGGCGCAAGTACGGCCGCGCCAGCAGGTGGGCGGGCGCCCGCACGGCGTGGATGATGTCGTCGAGCCGGGCGCCCGCGTTCATCATGGACAGCGTCTCGTCGTGGAGGTGCTCGAGCAGCTCGGCCGTCTCGGTCAGCGCCGTGCGGATGCGAGCGGCGCCCGCGATGGGCACGCCGTGGCCGGGCAGCAGGAGCTCGGCGCCCAAGTCCGCCATCTCCCGGAGCGCAAGCGCCCACTCGCGGGGATAGCGCTGCACCTTCTGGGGGTTGCCTGCGTTGGGCGAGGCCCAGATGAAGAGGTCGCCGCAGCACAGCACCTTCAGGTCGGGTGCCCACGTCCACGTGTGGTCGTCGGTCTCGCCCCGCGCGTGGTGCAGCTCGAAGCGCACGCCGCCGACGTCGATGTCGTGGCGGTCGGCGTAGGTCTGGTCGGGGTAGCGGTAGTCGACCGGCCAGCGTAGGTCCGGCAGCCCGAATTGCCGCTGGTTGACGACCTCGTTGTAGCCCGCCGTGAGGACGTAACGATCAAAGCGGTTGGGCAGTGCCTCGTGGGCGATCACCCGGGGCGCCGCCCACCCGTTGGTCGCCGCCTCTTCCTCGAACACGGGCACTCCGAAGACGTGGTCGATGTGGCCGTGGGAGTAGACCGCGGTGTGCAAGGGCGCGCGGTCCCATGACCGGACCGACTGGTGGACGAGCCGGGCGAAGGGCAGGCTGCCGGTGTCGACGAGGACGAGGCCGTCGTCGGTGGCGAAGGCGCTCACGTTGGCGAACGACGGCACGAAGGCCACGCCGGGCGCCACTTCCTCCAACGTGCCTGTCGAAAACAAGGGATGGTGGGTCGACGTGTCGATATCACCGTCCCACAAGCGGTCGCTGAGCTCGAGCACGCTTTCCCCCATGGAGGCTTTCTACTCCATGATTCGAGGTGGAGCCGGTGCGAGCCGGGCCATAGCATGCGGTGCGTGTCGGTGACCGATCCCACCGTCGACGGTCGCACGGCCAGGGCGCAGCGCACGAGGCAGGCGATCGTCGACGCCCTCCTCGCCCTCATCGAGGAAGGCGACCTGGCGCCCACCGCTCCTCGCATCGCCGAGCGGGCCGGTGTGTCGCTGCGCTCCATCTACCAGCACTTCGAGGACTTGGAGGCGCTGTTCGGCGCGGCGTCGGCCCGCCAGCTCGAGCGGGTGCTGGAGATGGCGACACGCATCGAGCCCACG
>JAHWLA010000022.1 GCA_019347595.1 Actinomycetota bacterium | reverse complement strand
GTGGGCGCGGCGTACACCGTCGCCAACACCACCCCCAACATCGTCTACGAGCTGATCCTCGGCGGCGTGCTGTCGGCCACCCTCATCCCCGTGTTCGTCGACCTCCTCAACCGGGGCCGCGACACCGACACCGAGGACGAGGCGTGGCGGGGCATCTCGGCCGTGGTCACCGCCGCCACCGTGGTCGTCGTCGCCGTCAGCGCCCTGTTCGCCCTGGCCGCCCCCCTCATCATCCGCCTCTACACCCTGGGCAAGGAGGGGCCCACAGTCGCCGACCAGCGGGCGGTCGCCACCGTCCTCCTCGTCCTCTTCGCCCCCCAGATCGCCCTCTACGGGGTGATCACCATGGTCACGGCGCTGGCCAACGTCCGCCGCCGCTTCGGTGCCCCCATGTTCGCCCCCGTCGCCAACAACCTCGTCGTCATCGCCACCCTGCTGGCCGTCCCCCACGTCGCCGACGACCTCTCGCTGGCCGCCATGCGGGCCGACACCGGCGCCCTCGTCCTCCTCGGCCTGGGCACCACCGCGGGCGTGGCCGCCCAGGCCGTCGTCCAGCTCCTGGCCCTGCGCGGCGCGGGCGTCCGCCTGCGCCCCCGGTGGGACCTGCGCCACCCGGCCGTGTCCCGCGTGGTGCGCCTGTCGGGCTGGACCTTCGGGTTCGCCGCCGCCAACCAGCTCTCCCTCTACGTCGTGCTGGTGCTGGCCAACCGGGGCGACGCCGGCGACGTCACGGCCTACCAGGCGGGGCAGATTTTTTTCCTGCTTCCCCACGGGGTGTTCAGCGTGTCGATCATGACGGCGCTACTGCCCGACCTGGCCGAGCGCTGGTCGCGCCTCGACGTCGACGGCTTCCGGCAGCGGGTCAGCCTGGGCCTGCGCACCATCGCCTTCGTGCTGGTGCCCGCGGCGCTGGGCTACATCCTCCTGGCCGAGCCCATCGTGCGCGTCGCCCTGGAGCACGGGGCCTTCGGGGCGGCAGCCACCGACACCACCGCCGACGTCCTCGCCCTCTTCGCCATCGGCCTGCCCGGCTTCAGCATCTACCTCATGCTCATGCGGGCCTACCAGGCCATGCAGGACACCCGCTCGATGTTCGTCCTCTACGCGGTGGAGAACGCCGTCAACGTCGCCCTCGCCCTCGCCCTGTACCCCGCCCTCGGCGTGCAGGGCCTGGCCCTCGCCTACGCCCTCGCCTACCTCGGCGGCACTGCCGTGGCCCTGGCCCACCTGCGCCGGCGCCTGGGCGGGCTCGACGGCACCGCCCTGGCGGCGAGCCTGGCCCGCACGCTGGCCGCGGCGGCGGCCATGGGGGTCGTGGTGGCAGGCGTGGCCGCGCTCGCCGACAGTGCGCTGCTCACTGTGGGTATCGCCGTCCCACTGGGGGTGGCGGTGTACGGTCTCGTCGCCCATCAGTTCGGGCTCGGGGAGCTCGACACCGTGCTGCGCATTCGGAGGCGATCAGCGTGATCACCGGCTGGCTCGTCAAACTGGTCCTCGGCGTGGCCCTCATGGGGTTCCTCGCCGTCGAACTGGCCACCCCGGTGATCGTCCGGGTCCAGCTCGACGGCACCGCGCATGAAATCGCCGACGAAGCGGGCATCGTCCTGCGGGACCGCGGCGCCGTGGAGGCGGCCCGCGACATAGCGGAACGGGGCGCCGCCGTGCACGACGCCGAGCTGGTCACGTTCGAGGTCACCGACGAAGGCAAGGCCAAGATCACCCTGCGCAAGCAGGCCAAGTCCTACCTGCTCAAGAAGATCGAGCAGTTCGAGAGCTGGTACGAGGTCCAGGTGACAGCCACCAGCGAAGGAGGTCGATGATGGGCGCCATCCACGTGGTGAGCGACAGCGCCGGCGACCTGCCCGACGCGCTGGCGGCCGAGCACAACATCGAGGTCGTCCCGCTGACGATCCGCTTCGGCGAGGAGTCGCTGGTCGACCGGCGCGACCTGTCGCCCACAGAGTTCTGGGCCCGGGTGGCGAGCTCGCCGGTGCTGCCGGAGACGGCCGCGCCGTCGCCGGGCGCCTTCGAGGAGTCGTTCCGGGCGGCGGCGGCCAACGGCGCCGACGGCGTGGTGTGCGTGACGCTGTCGGCGGCGCTGTCGGCCACCTTCCAGTCGGCCCAGCTGGCGGCCCGCGCCGTGGCGGACGTCATCCCCGTGCGGGTGGTCGACTCCCGGGCCGTCAGCCTCGGCCAAGGGCTCATGGCGGTGGCGGCGGCCCGCATGTCGAAGCGGGGCAAGAGCCTCGACGACTGCGTCGGCGCCGCCGAGGACCTCGTCCCCCGCACCCGCACCTACGCGGCGCTCGACACCCTCGAGAACCTCAAGAAGGGCGGGCGCATCGGCGCCGCCCAGGCCATGCTCGGGTCGGTGCTCTCGATCAAGCCCATCATCGAGATCGCCGACGGCAAGGTCGAGGCCGAGTCCAAGCAGCGCACCCGGTCGAAGTCGCTCCGCTACCTGATGGAGAAGGTGCGCCAGTTCCCTCGGGTGGAGGACCTCGCCGTCATGCACGGCGACGCCCCCGACGTCGACGAGCTGGTCGACCTGCTGGGCGCCGTCTACCCCCGCGACGACATCATCGTGGAGCAGGTGGGCGCCGTCATCGGCACCCACGGCGGCCCCCGGGTCATCGGGGTCACGTTCCAGGTGCCGAAAGCCTGACGAAGCCCAACCACCCAGGGTGGGTACGGTGAAGGTGTCGTGTCGGAACGTACCTTCCCCCTGACCACCGATCGCATCCTGGCCGGCCGCTACCGGCTGGTGGAGAGCATCGCCCGCGGCGGGATGGCGGAGGTGTGGGAGGCGCACGACGACGTGCTGGCCCGGTCGGTGGCGGTCAAGGTCCTGCACCCCCACCTGGCCGACGACGACGGGTTCGTGGAGCGGTTCCGCCGCGAGGCGGTGGCCGCCGCCCGCCTGACCCACCCGGGCATCGTCGCCACCTACGACGCCGGGGCGGACGACGGCGTGGCCTTCATCGTCATGGAGCTGGTGCGGGGCCAGACGCTGCGCCAGGCCATGGTCGACGCCTCCCCCGCCCTGCCCACCCGGGAGGCGGTGCGCATCGCCGCCGACGTGGCCGACGCCCTGGAGCACGCCCACCGGGCCGGGCTCGTGCACCGCGACGTCAAGCCCGCCAACATCCTGCTGTGCCAGGACCCGGCGGGTGGCGTGCGGGTGAAGGTGGCCGACTTCGGCATCGCCAAGCTCCAGTCGGGCGGCGGCGATCTCACCCAGACCGGCGCCCTGGTGGGCACGGCCAAGTACCTCTCCCCCGAGCAGGTGGAGGGACGTTCGCCCGACGCCCGCTCCGACGTCTACGCCCTCGGCGTGGTGCTCTACGAGATGCTGTGCGGGCGGCCGCCGTTCGCCGCCGACACCGAGCTGGCCACCGCCCTCCAGCACGTGCAGGCCACCCCGGTCACGCCGCGGCAGCTCCGCGCCGGCATCCCCCGCCCACTGGAGCAGGTGGTGCTGCGGGCCCTGGCCAAGCGCCCGGAGGACCGCTACCAGAGCGGCGCCGACCTGCGGGCCGCGCTGCTGGCCGTCGACGTGGCCGACGACGACGCCGTGCCCCTGGTCGAGCGCGACCCCACGCCGCCCGAGGGGGTGGTGCCGATCATTCGACGGGCCCGGCCCGGCTGGGCGCCCGCCATGGCGGTGGGGGCGCTGGCCGTGGCCGCCGGCGCGGTGGCGCTGTCCGTGCTGCCCGGTACCGACGGCGGCGGGGGTGGTGGCGGGAGCGGGCGCACGGCCACCACGGTCGTGGGTCCCCCGGTGGCGGCGCTGCGGGCCACGTCGTTCGACCCCCAGGGCGACGGGTCGGAGAACGAGAACGACGCCCGCAACGCCGTCGACGGCCGGGCCGACACCTCGTGGGCCACCAGCCGCTACGACACCCGGGAGTTCGGCAACCTCAAGGACGGCGTGGGACTGGTGATCGTCGTCCCCGACAACACGCCGCTGCGCCGCCTCGAGGTGGAGTCGCCCACCCGCAACTGGGCCGCCGCCGTCTACGTGGCCGCCCGGCCCGGCGACGAGCTGGCCGACTGGGGGGCGCCCGTCGACTCCCGGACGGCTATCGACGGGTCGGTGACCTTCGACCTCAAGGGCAGGCGGGGCGGGGCAGTGCTGCTGTGGATCACCGATCCGGGCCTCGGCAACAAGACGCAGATCGCCGAGGTCAGCCTGCGGAGCTGAGGCGGCCGGTACGCTCCCCGCCATCGACGCCCTCGACCCTTCCGACGACGCGCTGGTGCAACTGGCGACAGGCGGCGACCGCGACGCGCTCGACACCCTGCTGCGCCGTCACTACGACCGGCTCTACGCCGTGTGCCGGCGGATGACGGGCAACGACGCCGACGCGGCGGACGCCGCCCAGGACGCGTTGGTGGGCGTGGCGCGCAACATCGCCCGCTTCGACGGGCGCAGCCGCTTCTCCACGTGGGCCTACCGCATCGCCGTGAACGCCTGCCTCGACGAGCTGCGCCGGCGCGGCCGGCGCCCCGAGCCCACCGACGACGGCGTGCTGGCGGCGCGAGAGGGGCCGGGGCCTGCCGTCGACACCGCGGTGGCCGACCGCCTCGACGTCGACCGTGCCCTGCGCAAGCTGGCGCCCGAATTCCGAGCGGCTGTGGTGCTGCGCGACCTGTGCGCCCTCGACTACGTCGAGATCGCCTCGGTGCTCGACATCCCGGCGGGCACCGTCCGCTCCCGCATCGCCCGGGGACGCGCCGCCCTGGCCGCCGACCTGGGGAACCCGTCCGTGCCCACCGACCGTCCAAGCGAACGACCATGAACAGCCCCCACCTGGACGACGAGCGCCTCAGCGCCCACCTCGACGGCGAGGACGACGCCGCGGCCGAGCACCTGGCCATGTGCCCGTCGTGCCGAGCCCGGCTCGACGCCTTCCGGGAGGTGGCGCGGTTAGTGGGTGCACCGGTCCCCGCTGCGCCGGCCGGTCGGGCCGACGCCGCCGTGGCTACCGCGCTGCAAGGGGCGTCGGCACGATCGGCCGTTGTGCCCCTCAGCACCGCTCGTCGGCGGCGACGCACGCAGATCGGTCTGGCGGCAGCCGCCGCCGTCGCCCTCGTGCTCGGCGCGGTCTCGCTGGTCGGGGGCGACGACGCCGGTGACAACGGCGACGCGGCGTCGACGTCGCAGGCGCTCGGCCCCGACCTGGGCGACCAGTCCGACGCCACCGCGCTGGCCGAGCGGGTGCGCACCGCGGTGGAGGGCGTCGCCGCCGAGGCGATGGCGCCGGCAGAGGACAGCGCCGATGCATCTACGAGCGGCGGGTCGGTCGACGACCGGGCGGAATCGAGCGGCGAGGCGGGGTCGGCGGCGCCCGCATCGGCTCGACGGGCGATGGTCGCCCGCTCGGTCCGGCCCGGCGGGCCGTGCACGGGCACAGCCACTTCGGAGTACGGACGAGGGCTGGGCGAGCTGGTGTTCCAGGGCACGCTGCGCTGGGACGGGACGCCCGCCGTCATCCTCGCCTACCGCATCGAGGGCGCTACCGGGCCTCTCGATCATCGGGTGCTGGTGCTGGCTCGGGACGACTGTCGTCTGCTGGTGGCGCAGACGATCTGACGCCCGCCCGGGCCACCCGCACGGCGCCCACCACCACGCCGATGCCGACCGACAGCCAGGCGGCGTCGGGCACGTAGGACCAGTCGCGGCCCGCCGAGATCCAGGCCGCCCACGCCAGCCCGCCGCCCGCCAGGACGGCGGCGGCGGCGGCCAACCCGTTACTGCCCCGTTTGGCCACGGCCAGGACCGTCTCGGCCACGAGCAGCCCGAACAGCAGGCCCGCCACGTACGGCGTGGAGCCCTTGAACTCGTACTCGCCGAGGATCAGGGCGCTGAGGGCGGCCACCGCGGCACCGGCCGCGAGGGCGAGGACGAGGCGCATGGACGGGTGAGGGTAGTGTGCGCGCCATGCCGGAGACCGCGGGCCAGGACTGGACCGTCCAAGCGGCCGACACCGTGGAGCGGGTGGTCGGCGCCGTGCGCGACAAGACGACGGTGCCGCTCACCACCATCGCCCGGGCCGTGGTGTTCGGGTTGTTGGCCGCCTTCGTGGGGATCGCCGCCGTGGTGTTCCTTACGATCGGGGCCATCCGGGTGGTCGACGTGGTGACTGGCGACGGCCGGGTGTGGATCGCCCACGGGTCCATCGGCGGAATCTTCACGCTCGCAGGCCTGTTCCTCCTGCGGAAAGCCACCGCGCAGAAGGGGTAGCAGTTGTCCGCCGTCCGAGACGTCATCATCATCGGGTCGGGGCCGGCGGGCCTCACCGCCGCGATCTACACGGCCCGCGCCAACCTCCACCCGTTGGTGATCGAGGGTGAGCCGTCGTCGACCAGCGACCAGCCGGGCGGGCAGCTCATGCTCACCACCGAGGTGGAGAACTACCCCGGCTTCGTGGACGGCATCATGGGGCCGGAGCTGATGGCGAGCTTCCGGGGCCAGGCCGCCCGCTTCGGGGCCGAGTACCTGACAGAGAAGGTCACGCGGGTCGACTTCTCGCAGCGGCCGTTCAAGGTGTGGGTGCGCGACGACGAGTACCAGGCCCGGTCGATCATCGTGTCGACGGGCGCCCGCTCGCTGATGCTGGGCCTGCCCCGGGAGACCGAGCTGGTCGGCTACGGGGTGTCGACGTGCGCAACGTGCGACGGCTTCTTCTTCCGGGGCCACGACATCGCCGTGGTGGGCGGGGGCGACTCGGCGTTGGAGGAGGCGCTGTTCCTCACCAAGTTCGCCGCCAAGGTGACGATCGTCCACCGCCGGGGCGAGTTGCGGGCGTCGAAGATCATGCAGGAACGGGCGTTCAAGAACGACAAGATCGAGTTCCTGTGGGACACCGTGGTGACCGAGCTGCTGGGCGAGACCAAGCTCGAGGGGGTGCGGGTGCGCAACCTCGACACCGCCGAGGAGTCGCAGTTGCCGGTCACCGGGCTGTTCGTCGCCATCGGGCACGTTCCCAACACCGACGTGTTCAAGGGCCAGCTCGACATGGAGGACAACGGCTACCTGATCACGCTGGGCAAGTCGTCGCGGACCAACGTGCCCGGCGTGTTTGCCTGCGGTGACGTCCAGGACCACACCTACCGCCAGGCCATCACCGCCGCCGGGTCGGGCTGCATGGCGGCCATCGACGCCGAGCGGTGGCTGGAGTCGCTGGGCGAGACGGAGAACGAAATCGTGGAGACGCCTCGCAACTGGTAGCGGCGGTGGCGGCGCCGTTGCCACGCCACCTCGTTCTCGTTTCGGGGTCGCGCACGGGGGTGCGCACGTCGGACACCAGTACGGGCGCGTCGGAATCGCCGGCGGCCCCCCGGTGTTGCACGGCCCGCACCGGGTAGATTCGCCAGGAAGCACCGTCTCAGGAGGTCGGGCCACATGGCCGCCAACATCGCAACCCTCACCGATACAACCTTCGACGAAGAGATCAAGGGCTCCGACCAGCCTGTGCTCGTCGACTTCTGGGCGGAATGGTGCGGCCCGTGCAAGATGATCGCCCCCGTCCTCGAGGAGATCGCCGAGGAGCAGGACGGCAAGCTCAGGATCGCCAAGCTGAACGTGGACGAGAGCCTGGAGATCGCCCGCCGCTTCGAGGTCATGAGCATCCCCACGCTCATCCTGTTCAAGGACGGCGAGCCGCAGCTTCGCCTGATCGGCGCCAAGGGCAAGGGCCAGCTCCTCCAGGAGCTCCAGGCATTCCTGTAGAGGGCCTCCCCCTCCGCCTCGGCGACGACGGCGAGGCGGTCCGCGACCTACAACAGCGGCTGGCAGCGCAGGGGGTCGATGCCGCGGGCGACGAGCTCGGCCGCTTCGGCGCCGCCACCGAGGCCGCCGTGCGGGTCTTCCAGGAGCAGCGAGGGTTGCGGGTCGACGGGATCTGCGGCCGCCAGACGTGGTCGGCGCTGGTCGAGGCGGGCTACCGGCTGGGCGATCGCCTCCTGTTCCACCGCCAGCCCATGCTGCGCGGCGACGACGTGGCCACCCTCCAGCGCAAGCTCGGCGCCCTGGGGTTCGACCCCGGCAAGGTCGACGGGCTGTTCGGCGTCATGACGGCCGCCGCGCTCGCCGAGTTCCAGCGCAACGTCGGGCTCACCGCCGACGCGATCTGCGGCCCGGTCGTCGTCCAGGCGCTGGAGCGGCTGGGGGCGAAGTGCGAGGGGCCGTTGTCGGTGGCGGCGGTGCGCGAGCTGGAGAACCTGCGCAGCGCACCGCGCACGCTGACCGACCGGCGCATCGTGGTGGGTGACGGCGGCGGGCTGCACGCCCTGGTCACAGCGGTGGCCAAGGTCCTCGCCGTGCGCGGCGCCGTGGTCAACGTCACTCTCCACCCCGACCCCTCGGAGCACGCCGCCGAGGCCAACCGGGCAGGTGCCGAGGTCTACGTCGGGTTCACGGTCGACCCCGAGACCGACGGCTGCACCACCGCCTACTACGCCGGCCACCGCTACGAGAGCCCCGGCGGGCGCCGCCTGGCCGAGCTCGTGCAGGAGGTGGTGCCCGCCACCCTCGACCTCAAGGACGGCGGCATCCGGGGCATGGCGGTGCCGGTGCTACTGGAGACGCGCATGCCCGCCGTGTTGTGCGAGCTGGGGCCGCCGTCGCTGGTGGTGGAACGCACCGCCGAGCTGGCCGAGGCCTTCGGCGCGGTCCTGGCTGCCTGGGTCGCCACCGCGGGCGACTGAACCTCTGCTTGGGGGCGACGTCCACAACCTCGTGCACAGACTGTGGACAGAAAATCGAAGGTTGAGAGTTGAGATCTACTCGCGGGCGGTGGGCGGCTCGGTCATGGCCTTGTAGATGCGCTCGAGGTCCTCGAGCCCGCCGAACTCGACGACGATCCGCCCCCGTTTGCTGCCCATCTCAACCTTCACGCGCGTGTCGAGGTGGTGGCTCAAGAGCTCGGCCAAGTCGTCGAGACCGGCCCGGGGCAAGCGGCGCTTGGGCATGGCGCCGGCGGGGTCGGTGCCGGCCGGCGTGCCGCCCAACTGCTCGCCCAGCTCGTTGCGCAGGCGGACGGCGTCCTCCACCGCCCGCACCGACATGCCCTCGGCCACCGCCCGCTTGGCCAGCGCCTCCTGGAAGGCGCGGTCCGGCGTGCCCAGCAGCGCACGGGCGTGCCCGCCCGACAGCGTCCCCTCTGCTACCAGTTTCTGGATGCTGGGCGGGAGCTGGAACAGCCGGAGGACGTTGGTGACGGCGGTGCGGCTCTTGCCTACCCGGGCCGCCACCTGGTCGTGGGTGAGATGGAACTCCTCGATGAGCTGCTGGTAGCCGGCCGCCTCTTCCAGGGCGTTGAGGTCCTCGCGGTGGAGGTTCTCGACCAGCGCCTGCTCGAGGCTGGCCACGTCGCCCGCCTCCCGCACGATCGCGGGGATGGCGCTCAGCCCCGCCCGACGGGCGGCACGCCAGCGCCGTTCGCCTGCGATGAGCTCGTACTGGCCCTCGCCTGCCGGGCGCACCAGCACGGGCTGCAGCACGCCCAGCTCCCGTACCGAGGCGGTCAGCGACGCCAGTGCCTCCTCGTCGAAGTGCCGCCGGGGCTGGTAGGTGTTGGGGCGGACGTCCCCGATGGGGATCTCCACCAACGACGAGCCCCGCTCGCCGGTGACTTCGGTGGGGATGAGGGCTCCGAGGCCCTTACCCAACCCGCTGCGGCGCGCCACCACTCACCTCCTTGGCCAACTCCCGGTAGGCGATGGCGCCTCGGGAGGATGGGTCGAACACGATGATCGGTTGCCCAAACGAGGGCGCCTCCGACAGACGGACGGTGCGAGGGACGATGTTCCTGCACACCTTCGTCCCGAAATGGCTGCGCACCTCGTTGGCGACCTGATCGGCCAACTTGGTGCGGGCGTCGTACATGGTGAGGATGATGGCGCTCACCTCGAGTCGAGGGTTGAGGTTGCCCTGCACCAGGTTGACGTTGCGCAGGAGCTGGCCCAATCCCTCCAGCGCGTAGTACTCGCACTGGATGGGGACGACCACCTCGGTGGCAGCGGCCAGGCCGTTGACGGTGATGAGGCCGAGCGACGGCGGGCAGTCGATCAGGGCGAAGTCGAAGTCCTCCAGCACGGTGTCGAGCGCTCGGCGCAGCTTGAGCTCACGGCTGAAGGCGGGCACCAGCTCGATCTCGGCGCCCGCCAGGTCGATGGTGGCGGGGACGACGAACAGATTGCGCAGGCTGGTGGGCTCGATGCAGTCCTCCAACGGCGTGTCGTGCATGATCACGTCGTAGACGGACGCCTCCAGGTTGCGGGGGTTGATCCCCAGCCCGGTCGTGGCGTTGCCCTGGGGGTCGAGGTCGATGACGAGGACCCGGTAGCCCAGCTCGGCCAGGGCGGCACCCAGGTTGACGGCGGTGGTGGTCTTGCCCACGCCGCCCTTCTGGTTGGCGATGGCCATCACCCGGGGCAGCGGCCGCTCGAAGGGGTTGCCATCGGTGCCGGGGTGCGACGCGGCGGCGGCGGCCAGGTCGACGTCGCCTGCCGGGAGCGATACACGCAAAGGAGCCTCGTCCGGAGCGGGAGCAGGCGGCGGTGCCGGGTTCTCGTCGCCGGCCACGACGGCCACGACATCGTCGAGCGGTAGGTCGGAGCCGATATCGCCGGCCGCCTCCTCGGTCACGGAATCGGCGCCCGCGCCCTCGGCGCCGACGACGAGAACATCGTGGATCGGCTGCCACGGCATGGACGCATCCTCGCCCTCGACTGCCCCCTCGCCACCGGCGCTCGGCTCCGGCGTCGGCTGGTGCTCGTCCACCGCCTCATCGTCGGGCGCGGGCTCCCCCTCCCTGGCGCCTTCGGGCGCTCCTCCGCCGGCGTCGAGCGTGGCGGGTACGTCCTCCTCGGGCGGCGTCCCCTCGCGCAGCCGTTCGAAGATGGCACGTCCTCGTTCAGCCAACTCGTCGTCGGAACTCACGGCGCCACTCTCGTCGCTCAGCGGGCTGTGGTCAAGCACCACTGTTTCACGTGAAACCTCGGCGTCTCGATTTCGGACGGCGTTTCACGTGAAACGTCACCACAGCGGTCGCTTGCCGGGTACGCCCTCACGCCGGGGATAGCGCACCGGGCACGGGCCGCTCTGCCGTAGCACGGCGTACCCGGCTCCCGCCGACGACTGGTGCCGTCGTTCCCACCGCAACCCCACCAGGGCCATGCCCGCCTCCGGCCACCGCTGCTCGCCATCCGGGGGCTCGGACACGACGAGGAGGCCGTCGGGGCGCAGCAGGGGAGCCGCGCACTCGGCGGTGACCGGCGGAGGCCCGAAGCTGCGGCTGACGACGACGTCGAACCAGCCCCGGAGCGTGTCGTCACGCCCCGCCACCTCCGCTCTCGCCCGCACGACCTCGACGCGACCCGCCCAGCCCAGCCCCACCACCGCCGATCGCAGAAAATCGGTCCGGCGCTCGTTGCTGTCGAGGAGCACGAAGCGGGTGTCGGTCCACTGCTGGGCCAGCACCAACCCGGGTACGCCGCCCCCGCTCCCCAGATCGACCACCCCGCCGGGCGGCTCTCCGACGGCCTCGGCGAACCCGACGGCATGGGCGATGTGATCGTCCACCGGCCCCGGCCCCAGAAACCCCACGGCACGCGAGCGCTCCAGCCAGTGCAACAGGTCGTCGGGCACGCCCTCACCCTGCCCGCGTGGCCGCGGACGCGCAACGACCCGCCCCGAAGGGCGGGCCGTCATCAGGTGAAACCGCAGGTCAGCCCGCTACGACGCCTCGTCGGGCACGATCACCACGTAGCGCCGGGGCTCCTCGCCCTGCGAGAGCGTGTGCACACCCTCCAGCTCGTTCACCGTGTCGTGCACCACCTTGCGATCGGCCGGGTGCATGGGCTCGAGAACCTTGCGCACGCCGGTCTCCCGCACCGTGGCGGCCAGCCCTCGCGTGAACTGCTCCAGCGCCTGGCGCCGCTTCTGCCGGTAGCCGGAGACATCGACCAGCAGCCGGCCGTTGCGCCCGCCGGTGCGCCGCTGCACCACCGTGCGGGTCAGCTCCTGGAGCGCTGTCAGGGTGACGCCCTTGGGCCCGATGAGCGTGCCCAGGTCGTCGCCGGTCACCGTGACCTCGACGGTGTCCTCGTCGAGCTCTGTGACCGCCACCTCGCCGTTGGCTCCCAACTCGGTCAGCAGGCCGGCCAGGAACTGGCGAGCCACCTCGCCCTGCTCGGCCATCGGTACGTCCTCGTCCACCTGCGTCCCTTCCTGTCGGGGTCGCTCCGACCCGTCCTGCTCACGATCTCGCCGTTCCCGGGGCGGCCGCCGCTCGCCGCCGCCGCCCCGACGGGCCGGCTCGCGGCGCGCGGGCCGGTCCTCGGCCGTCGCCGTCGCCGTCGCCGTCTCCCCGCCTGCGTCGCCCCCGCCTGCCTTGGCGGCCTGGCCCGTGCGTTCCCGCTCGCCGTCGCCGTCGCGGGACTTTTTGCGCCTGCGGTCCCGACGGTCTTCCTTGGGGCGGGGCGCCGTGGGGCGGACGCGGGCTCGCACCCGGGCCTCACTGCGGATGCGACCGAACAGCCCCACCTTGGGCTCCTCCACGAGCTCGAACTCGGCGTCCTGCTCGTCCACGCCGAGTTCGTCGAGCGCAGCATCCTTGGCTTCTTCCACCGTGCGGCCGGTGGTCTCGACCCATTCCACGATCAACGACCCTTCTTCGAACGGTTCTTGGCCTTGGCGTTGCCACCCTTGTTTCCGGACCCCTTGGCTGCCTTGCCGTTCCCGGCCTTGGGCGCCTTCCCGTTCACCGCCGCCTTACCGCCGTCCTTGGGCTTGTCGTAGGCCTTGGCCTCGACTTCCTTGACCTGCTCGGCCACATGCTTCTTCAGCACGGGGTCGAACCGATACATGAACTCCTGCTGGGCGATCCGGAACAGGGCGCTGACCAGGAAGTACACGTTCACGCCCGCCGCGATGCTGAACGAGATGAAGCCGAAGACGATCGGCATCACCCGGGTCATCATCTGCATCTGCGGGTTGGCCTGGGCCGCCTTGTTGCGCCCCTGCATCTGCTTGGTCTGCACGTACTGGGCCACCACGACCAAGGCCACCAGCACGAAGAAGGGGAGGGCCACGCCGAAGGAGTCGTGGCTGTCGGTGGCCCGGCGGGCCAGGTCCATGCCCAGGTCGCGCATCTGGCCGCCATCGGCTACCAAATCCTGGAAAAGACGAGTATCGGAACCCAGGTACTTGGGCTGGGGCACGCCGTTGACCGTGCGGGTGAGGCCGTTGATGACCTGGTACATCACGAACAGCACGGGCATCTGCAGGAGCATGGGCAGGCACCCGGCCACCGGGTTGACCTGGTGCTCCTTGTAGAACGCCACCATCTCCTCGTTGAGCTTCTGGCGGTCGCCCTTGTGCTTCTGTTGGAGTCGCTTGATCTCGGGCTGGAGGCGCTGCATCTCCAGCATGGAGCGGGTGCTTTTCCACGTCAGGGGGGTGAGCACCAACATCACCGTGAGGGTGAGGAGCCCGATAGCCGCCGCGTACGACGGCACCAGCTCGTAGTAGAAGGCCAGCAACCCGGCCAGGGCCTGGAACACTCGATTACCTCATTCAGGAACGGGATCGACCCCGTGGCCGCCCCAGGGATGACAACGACCGAGGCGACGGGCGGCCAGCCACCCGCCTCGGAGGGCGCCGCGGCGTTCGATGGCCTCGGCGGCGTACACGGAGCACGTCGGCCAGTACCGACAAGGGGAGGGACGGCCCGCCCGTGCCCACTGGTAGGCACGGATGAGGCCGAGCGCGCCGCGGGCGGCAGGCGTCATCGCCGCCGCTCACTGTGGATCGCTTGCATGGCTTGGCCCACGACCGTCCTCAACTCGTCGAACGACAGGTTCGTCGCCTCCGCCGTCCCGCTCAGGAGGTAGGCCCCCACAGGCAGGGTAGGGCCCAGCTCGGCGAC
Organism: Actinomycetota bacterium; assembly: GCA_019347595.1. GTDB lineage: Bacteria > Actinomycetota > Acidimicrobiia > Acidimicrobiales > JAHWLA01 > JAHWLA01. The sequence continues at coordinate 4,608 of JAHWLA010000022.1, read as the reverse complement.
GATCGCGCGCAACCGCCGACGAAGCCGATTACGCACGACAGCCCCACCCGCTTTGCGACCGATGGCGTAGGCCACCTGGGGGCGCGGCGTCGGGACCGACGCGAAGGTTACCGTGATCGGGCCGCGTCGCACCCGTCGGCGGGAGCGGCGCAGCGCTTCGATGGTGGCGCGGTCGCGGACCCGCCACACCGACCCGCTAGGCGGAGAGGCGGTGACGACCCTTGAGGCGACGCGCCTTGATGATGGCGCGGCCGGCCCGGGTGGACATCCGATGCCGGAAGCCATGGTTCTTCGCCCGTTTCCGGTTGTTCGGCTGGAAGGTCCGCTTCACCCGTCGCTCCTGGCTGACGGCCGACGGTGTGTCGACCGGCGGACCAGGGTAGGCGCTGCCCCGCCGAGGAGGCAACCGATGGGCAAAGCTCCTGGTCAGCGCCTTTTCCACAGCGCCTCTCGCACCTCGCCCAACCCGGTGCTACCGTCCATCGCTCCACCGCCGCGGTGGGACGACCACGGGTCGGGCCTCTCTTCCCCGAGGCCGCCCGCAAGGTGCGGACCGGGCCGGCCCGAAGGGACCGGTCACGTTGTCCACAAGTGTTGAACAGGATGTGGACGATGGTGTCGTCGGGGAGGCAGAACAGCAGGTGACAGACGCAGAGCAGCTGTGGATGCTGTGTTCGGAGGCCCTTCGAGCCCAGGTGTCGGACGCCACCTGGAAGACGTGGTTCGACGGCATACGGCCGGTGTCGGCCGACGGCGACACGCTGGTGCTCAGCGTGCCCAGCTCTCTGGTGAAGGAGCGCCTGGAGAACCGTTACCTGTCCATGGTCTCCGACGTCCTCCACGACGCCACCGGCGCCACCCGGGCGGTCAGCCTCGACGTGCGCACCGACTCGGTGACCGGCGGCGACGACCCGGGCTCGGGCCTGCTGGGCGGCAACGACTGGACCACAGCCCTGCCCGCGGCGCCCCCGCCGCCCCCGCCCGCCGCGGCCCGGGCGGTGGAGGACAGCCCGCTCAACCCTCGGTACACCTTCGAGGCGTTCGTCATCGGCTCGTCCAACCGGTTCGCCCACGCCGCCGCCCTGTCGGTGGCCGAGACGCCCGCCAAGAGCTACAACCCGCTGTTCATCCACGGCTTCGCCGGGCTGGGCAAGACGCACCTGCTCCACGCCATCGGGAACTACGTGCGGGAGAACTTCCCCGCCCGCCATGTGCGCTACGTGTCGACCGAGACGTTCATGAACGAGTTCGTCGACGCCATCCGCACCAACACCACCACGGCGTTCAAGCGCCGCTACCGGGAGTGCGACGTCCTCCTCGTCGACGACATCCAGTTCATGGAGAACAAGGAGGGGCTCCAGGAGGAGTTCTTCCACACGTTCAACAGCCTCTACGGGGCCTCGAAGCAGATCGTCATCACCTCGGACCGGCCGCCCAAGTCGATCGCCACCCTGGAGGACCGGCTGCGGAGCCGCTTCCTGTCCGGGCTGATCACCGACGTGCAGCCCCCCGAGCTGGAAACCCGGCTGGCCATCCTGCGCAAGAAGGCGGGCGGGGAGCGGGCGCATGTGCCCGACGAGGTCCTGGAGTTCATCGCCACCAACGTGAAGGACAACATCCGGGAGCTCGAGGGCGCCCTGATCCGGGTCAGCGCCTTCGCCAGCCTCAATCGGGAGCCGCTCACCCGGGAGCTGGCCGAAAAGGTGCTGTCCGACCTCATCGCCGGGGACCAGCCCCGCCAGATCACGCCCAAGGCCATCCTCGACGCCACCGCCGAGACCTTCGGCTTCAGCGTGGAGGACATCTGCGGCACCAGCCGACGGCGGCCTCTGGTCAACGCCCGCCAGGTGGGCATGTACGTGTTCCGCGAAGTCACCGACTTCAGCTACCCGGCCATCGCCCGGGAGTTCGGTGGCCGCGACCACACCACGGTCATCCACGCCGTGGAGAAGATCAGCGCCCTCATGAAGGAGCGGCGCCAGATCTACGACCAAGTCACCGAGTTGATCCATCGCATCAAAAGCGGTGGGTAAGGCGGTGTAGAAACGGTGTAATTACGGGGACGGCGCGCCTGTTGTCCACGTGCATCCCGGCCCGCGGCGGTCGGCCTGTGCGATCCTGGGGACGGCGCCCCGGCAACCAAACCCGGCGCCACCTGCGGTTATGGCACCTCGTCCACAGTGCACAAGCCTTATTAACACTTCCCCTATTTCTCTCTCTTTGAAGAACATGAAAGGCGTGTGTGGTGAAGCTCCGCTGCGAACGTGACGTTCTCGTCGAGGCCTTGGCGACTGCGGGACGGGCCGTGGCCGGTCGAGGCGGCGCCCTGCCGGTGCTGTCCGGCGTCCGCCTGGAGGTGACCGGTGACCGGTTGCACGTGGCCGGCTCCGACCTCGATCTCACCATCCAGGTCGAGGTGCAGGTGGCGGGCGGGGCCGACGGCGTGTGTGTGATCCCGGCCCGCCTGGCTGCCGACATCGTGCGGGCCATGGACCCCGGCGCCGTCACGATCGAGGCCGGCGAGGACGAGGTCCGCATCGCTTCGGGGCGGTCGCACTTCGCCGTGCGCATGCTGCCCGCCGCCGAGTTCCCCCGGCTGCCCGCGGCAACGGCCGAAGCGGGAGTGACGCTGGAGGCGGGCGAGCTGGCCGAGGCCCTGCGCCAGGTGGTGCGGGCCGCCTCGGGTGACGACGCCCGGCCCATCCTCACCGGCGTACTGATGACGGCCGAGGAGTCGAGCCTGCGGCTGGTTGCCACCGACTCGTACCGCCTGGCCGTACGCGACCTGCCGGGCAACACCGTGCTGCGGGAGGGGCAGAAGGTCCTGGTGCCGTCCAAGGCGCTGGCCGAATTGCAACGGCTGTTGAGTTCCGCCGAGCAGGTGACGCTGCACCTGGGTGAGCACGACGCGGGCTTCGAGGTCGGCAACGTGCGGCTCACCACGCGCCTGATCGAGGGCGAGTTCCCGAACTACCGCCAGCTCATCCCGTCGACGCACCCCAACCGGCTCATCGTCGGCAAGGAAGCCCTGCTCGACGCCGTGCGCCGGGTGAAGCTGCTGGTGCGCGACGCCACCACCCCGGTGCGCATCGCCCTGCGGCCCGACGGCATCGAGCTCACCGTGGTCACCCAGGAGGTGGGCCAGGCCACCGAGGACGTGGACGCCAAGTACGAGGGCGGCGAGATCACGGTGGCGTTCAACCCGGCCTACCTGATCGACGGGGTGGAGGCCATCAACGGCGACGAGATCCTGCTGGAGACCATCGACGCCCTGCGGCCCGCGGTTATCCGCCCCACCGAGGGCTCGGAGTACCTGTACCTGCTCATGCCCGTCCGGGTCTCCTAACTCGTGGCTCTTCGCCTGACGGCTCATCGCAGTGTCGACGGGGTCCCCAACCCCACCGACCCGCGATAGCGGCGCCGGGCGGTGAGGGGTGAGGGTCGACCGCCTCTGGCTGACCGACTTCCGGAGTTACACGTCGGCCGAGCTGGCGCCCGCGCCCGAGGGGCTCACGGTGGTGGTGGGGGCCAACGGCGAGGGCAAGACCAACCTCCTCGAGGCGGTCGGCTACCTGGCCACGTTGTCGTCGTTCCGGGGGGCTCCCGACGACGCCCTGGTACGGCTGGGGACGGCGCAGGCGGTGGTGCGGGCGGAGGGCGAGCGCGACGGCCGCAGCCTGCTGCTGGAGGCGGAGATCAACGCCGTGGGGCGCAACCGGGTGTTCGTGAACCGCCAGCCGTTGAAGCGGGCGCGCGACCTGCTCGGCGCCCTGCGGGTGACGGTGTTCTCGCCTGACGACCTGGCGCTGGTCAAAGGCGGGCCGGCCGAGCGACGGCGCTACCTGGACGACACGCTGGTGGCGCTGCACCCTCGGTTCGACGCCCTGCGGGGCGACGTCGAGCGCATCCTGCGCCAGCGCACCACGCTGTTGAAGCAGGCGGGGGGGCGGCTGACCCCGGAGGTGGCCGCCACGCTCGACGTGTGGGACGCCAAGCTCGCTTCGGCGGGCACGGCGCTGACCGAGGCGCGGGTGGAACTTGTCGGCAAGCTGGAGCCGGTGGTGGCCAAGTCGTACGACCAAGTGGCCCACGCCGCGGCCGACGTGTCGATGACACTGGTGCGGTCGTGGGACGGGCTGCTCACCGAGGCGCTCGCCGCGTCCCGGGCCGACGACCTGCGCCGCGGGGTGACGACGGTGGGGCCGCACCGCGACGACGTGGCGCTGGCCGTCGGCGGGCTGCCGGGGCGCACGCATGCCTCGCAGGGGGAGCAGCGGTCGTTGGCTTTGGCATTGCAACTCGCGGCGCACGCGGTGGTCACCGAGGCCACAGGGACGACGCCGGTGCTCTTGCTCGACGACGTGTTCTCCGAGCTCGATCCCGACCGCAGCGACGCCTTGTTGGCCCACCTGCCTGTAGGCCAGGCCATCCTGACCACGGCGGGCGTGGTCCCGGCCTCGGCGTCGGTCGCCCTCACCGTGCGCGTCGCCGGCGGGAGGCTCTCGTGACGATCTGGCAGCCGGATCGCGGCGCCGGCGCCGCGAAACGGCTGCCAGAAGCGGCGGGGTGGGCGCGATGAGCCGCTGGCGGCCGTTGTCGGAGCCGGGC
>JAHWLA010000197.1 GCA_019347595.1 Actinomycetota bacterium | reverse complement strand
CCTTCGACATCGACGCCAACGGCATCGTCCACGTGTCGGCCAAGGACCGGGCCACCAGCAAGGAGCAGTCGATCACCATCACGGGCCAGTCGTCGCTGTCCCGGGAGGACATCGAGCGCATGGTCCGCGATGCCGACGCCCACGCCGAGGACGACCGCCGGCGCAAGGAGGAGGCCGAGGTCCGCAACAACGCCGACACCCTCGTCTACCAGACCGAGAAGCTGCTCAAGGAGCAGGGCGAGAAGTTCACAGGGGACGAGAAGGAGACGGTGGAGGCGCGGCTCAAGGAGCTGAAGGACGCCCTGGGCGGTTCCGACGTCGAGGCCATCAAGACGGCGACCGAGGGGCTCGTCACCGCCAGCCAAGGCTTCGCCTCGCGGCTCTACGAGCAGGCGGCCCAGGACGGCGGCGGCGCAGGCGCGACGGCATCGACCGCTCCCGACGACGACGAGGTCGTCGACGCCGAGATCGTCGACGAGGAAAAGGGCGCCTGATGTCCGACGTCGAGCGCGAGCCCGACCCCGAGCGGGAGGCCTCGCCCCCCGACGAGGTGGCGGACGAGGTGGCGGAGGCCGACGCCCTGGTGGCCGAAGCCGAGGCCGTCATCGACGCCGACATCGGCGCCATCGCCGCCGAGCGCGACGAGTACAAGTCGTTGGCCCAACGCATCCAGGCCGACTTCGAGAACTACAAGAAGCGCGTGCTCAAGCAGCAGACCGAGCACCTGGAGCGGGCGGCCGAGGACCTCGTCCTCAAGCTGCTCTCCGTCCTCGACACCGCCGACCTCGCCCTGGCCCACGACGACAACGAGTCGTTGGGCCAGGTGGTCGGCGCCCTGCGCGACGTGCTGGGCAAGGAGGGGCTGGAGCGCGTCGACCCCGCCGGTGAGGCGTTCGACCCCACCGAGCACGACGCCGTGATGCACGAGCCCGGCGAGGGCGAGGGCGAGTCGACGGTCAGCGAGGTGCTGCGGGCGGGCTACAAGTGGCGCGGCCGCGTCGTCCGCCCCGCCATGGTGAAGGTGACGGGATGAGCTCCTCGGGGTCCTGTCAGCCGGCCGGCCCCTCCCAGCCGTGCGTACGCACGGCTGGGCCCCTCCCCGGCTGCCACCCCTCGTCGAAGCGGGAAGAAGGAATCCGGCTGCGCCGGATGCTCTCGGAGCTCTGAGATGGCGGCGCAGCGGGAGTGGTTCGAGAAGGACTTCTACAAGGTCCTCGGCGTGCCCGAGTCGGCCTCCGAGAAGGAAATCACGCGCGCCTACCGCAAGCTGGCCAAGCAGTACCACCCCGACGCCAACCCCGGGGCCGAGGACCGGTTCAAGGAGGTCTCGGCCGCCTACGACGTGCTCGGCGACGCCGCCAAGCGCAAGGAGTACGACGAGGTGCGCCGCCTCGGCCCCATGGGGAACCCCTTCGGCAACGGGCCCGGCGGCCCGGGCGGGGCCGGAACGGGTGCCGGGTTCGGGAGCTTCCGGGTGGACGACCTGAGCGACCTGCTGGGCGGGCTGTTCAACCGGGGCCGCGCCTCGCGCGCCCCCACCGGCCCGCGCCGCGGCGACGACCTGGAGGCGGAGCTGCACCTCTCGTTCCAGGACGCGGTGGAGGGTGTCACCACCACCGTCAACGTCACCAGCGACGCCGCCTGCCAGACGTGCCACGGCACCGGCGCAGCGCCGGGCACCAGCCCCGTCATCTGCTCGCGCTGCGGCGGCCGCGGCGTCGTCGACGACAACCAGGGCCTCTTCTCCTTCAGCCAGCCCTGCTCGCTGTGCCGCGGCACCGGCATGCGGGTGGAGACGCCGTGCGCCACCTGCCGAGGCACCGGGCTCGAGCGGCGCCCCCGCCAGGTCAAGGTCCGCATCCCCTCGGGAGTCGACGACGGCCGCCGCATCCGGGTGAAGGGCCGGGGCGGCGCCGGGCACAATGGCGGCCCTCCCGGCGATCTCTACGTGGTGGTGCGAGTGTCCCCGCACGAGCTGTTCGGACGAAAAGGCAACGACCTCACCCTCACGGTCCCCGTGTCCTTCCCCGAGGCCGCCCTCGGGGCGACCGTCACCGTGCCCACCCTCGACGCGCCGGTCACGCTGCGCATCCCACCCGGCACCCGCTCGGGCCGCACGTTCCGGGTGCGGGGCCGCGGCGTGCCCGCCTCCACCGGCACAGGCGACCTCCTCGTCACCGTCGAGGTCGTCGTCCCCGAGCAGTTGTCCGACGCGCAACGCGAGGCCGTCGAGGCCCTCGCCGCCGCGTCACCCGAGTCCCCGCGACGTCACCTGGGAGTGTGAGCCATGGCGAGCAACGACCAGCGCGCGCTGTACGTCATCTCGGTGGCCGCCGAGCTGGCGGGCGTGCACCCGCAGACGCTGCGCATCTACGAGCGCAAGGGCCTCGTCGACCCCGCCCGCACGGGCGGGGGCAGCCGGCGCTACAGCGACCGCGACATCGCCCGGCTGCGCCGCATCCACGAGCTGACGGCCGCCGGGCTCAACCTGGAGGGGGTGCGCCGCGTCATGCAGCTCGAGGAGGAGAACGACCGCCTCCGCCAGGCGCTGGCCCAGACGCAGCGCGACGCTCGCGAGGCCATCGAGCGCACCCATCGGCAGTACCGGCGCGACCTGGTGCCGGTCAAGCAGTCGCCCGTGCTCTATCGCCGGGGGTTGTAGCACGTCAGCTTGCGGGCGTGCCGAGCTGCATGTGGGTGAGCAGCGCGTGCAGGGCGGGCCGGGTGTCGTAGCGTCGCAATGTGCGGCTCCCCGCCACCCGTGTGACGGCGCCCGCCACCCCGTAGGCCATGGTGCGGGCCTGGAAGGTGGTGAGCTCGGGACGGGCCCGGGATACCGCCCGCTCCCACTCGTCGAACAGCATCTCCAGGCGCTGCTCGTACCGGGCGGCGTCGGCGCCCGTGAGGTGCCCGCCGTCGTTGAAGTAGACGACGAACAGGTCGGGGTGGTCGTAGGCGAGGTCGACCAGACGGCGGGTCAACTCGGTCACCACCGCGTCGGGCGGCATGTCGAGGGCGAGGGCGTACCCCACTGTCATGCACAGCGCCTCGCCCAGTAAGCGGACGCAGTCGACGAGCACGCCCTCCTTGTTGGGGAAGTGGCGGTACACCGACGGCCCCGTGATCCCGGCGGCGATCCCGACCTCGTCGATGCCCACGGCCGAGTAGCTGCGGTCGGCGAAGAGCTCGGCGGCCGCGCTCAGCACGAGCTCTCGTCGCGACACCCGGACCGTGCGGGCGGCGGGCAGCGTCCTCAGCGGGCGCGGGGCGAGACGGGCGACGTCGCCATCGACGACGACGCCGGTGGCGAGGCGGGTGACGAACGGCTCGTAGCGCCGCCGGTGGGTGCTGCTCCCGTAGGTCAGCACACCGGCGAGCACGCCGTACTGCGCCTCCATGCGGAGCCCGAGGTCGATGGCGTCCATCGGACCGTGGACGCGCACCGCCGTCTCGTTGAGGTGGTCGATGATGGCTGCCCGCTTCGGACGGATCTCGGCTCGGCGGTGCGCCGGCAGCGCCCGCGCCTCCCGCCGAAACACCTCCGCGTAGTCCCAGTCCTTCATCACGGTGGCCACCAGTTGCCCGACCGCCAGCGAGACGCCTTCCTCGGGCGTCAACGTTCCTGCCTGCTTGGTGGCGGCCCTCATTGCGTCGATTGTGCGGTCGAGCGAGCGGTGCATCGCCGCCATCAGGAGTTCTTCTTTGTTCTCGAAGTGGCGGTAGACAGCCGGCCCCGTGATGCCGACGGCCTGGCCGATATCGTCGATTCCAACCGCCTGGTAGCCGTGATGGCGGAACAATTCCGCTGCGGCTCGCAAGATCAAATCGCGTCGGTTCTTCGGACGCGGCCGACCGCCGGGTACTTGCACTGTGCTCACGAACGACCCCCACATGCTATTTCCGAAGAGTCTGCCTCTCTTACGCGGCACGTGCCGAATCGGCGCGGTTTTCCCCGACCAATTTCGCCGTGAACCGGCACAAAACGTGGGCGCCCGACAAGGGTTTGGTCGGGGGAAGCACGGCGGCGTCGCACAGGAGCGCCGGCGAACGCCGGGAGTCCACAGCGGGCGTCCGCCCGGCGGCACGCCCGCCCGGCGAAACTTGCTACACTGACTATCAAGTTTCCTGAGCCACGAGATGGGAGGCGAACGGTGGCTGTGGACCCGAATCGTTGGACGCTGAAGACCCAGGAGGCCTACGCCGCGGCCCTGGACCGGGCGCGCTCGGCCCACAACCCCGAGGTCACCGCCGACCACCTGCTGGCCGCCATGGTGGGTCAGGAGGGAACGGCCGTCCTCCCTGTGCTCCAGAAGGTGGGCGTGGCGCCGCTCGCCCTGCGCAACCGCCTCGAGGAGGCGTTGGCCCGCCTGCCCAAGGCCTACGGCAGCGAGCCGTCGCTGTCCCGCGAGCTGCGCGACGCCGTCGAGCGGGCCGACCAGGAGCGGACGGCGCTCGGCGACGAGTACCTGTCGATCGAGCACCTGCTGCTGGCGCTGGCCGACCGCGTCGGCGTGGCGCGGGACGACCTGTTGGCCGCCTTGGCCGACGTGCGAGGCAGCCACCGGGTGACCAGCCAGAACCCCGAGGAGCAGTACCAGGCGCTGGAGAAGTACGGACGCGACCTCACCGAGGAGGCCCGCAAGGGCAAGCTCGACCCGGTCATCGGCCGTGACGAAGAGATCCGCCGGGTCATCCAGGTGCTGTCGCGCCGGACCAAGAACAACCCGGTGCTCATCGGCGAGCCCGGCGTGGGCAAGACGGCGATCGTGGAGGGGCTGGCCCGTCGCATCGTCGAGGGCGACGTCCCCGAGAGTCTGAAGAACAAGCGGCTGCTGTCGCTCGACCTGGGCGCCATGGTGGCGGGGTCGAAGTACCGCGGCGAGTTCGAGGAGCGGCTGAAGGCCGTCCTCAAGGAGATCACCGACGCCGAGGGCGAGGTCATCACCTTCGTCGACGAGCTGC
>JAHWLA010000021.1 GCA_019347595.1 Actinomycetota bacterium | reverse complement strand
GGGCCTCGCCACCGCCGTGGATGCCGCCCGTGCTGCGGGCGTCCGCAAGATCCTGGCGCTCAACGTCGGCGGCGCCTTCCACACGCCCCTCATGGACGAGGCCCGGCAGGCGCTCGCCCCGGTGCTGGCCGAGCTCTCGCTCGACGCCGGATCGGCGCCCGTGGTGTCGAACGGCGACGGCATGCCCTACGCCGACGGCGAGGGCTGGCGCAGTCGCCTGGCCGACCATCTGGTGCAGCCGGTTCGCTGGCGCACTTGCCTGGAGACGATCGCCGGTCTCGGCGTTTCGTCGTTGATCGAAGTGGGCCCGGGGGCGGCGCTGGCCGGCATGGCGAAGCGCACGGTGCCCCACGTCCCTGTTCGCAACGTGTCGACACCGGCTGATGCCGGCGTGACGGTGGAGGTCTGACGATGACGGCAATGCTGGCTCCCGGCGAGGAGCTCCTGGTTCCCGAGCGTGTGATCGTGGCGCCCGCGTTGGGGGTGTTCCAGCCGCTCGCTCCGGCAACCGTCACGGCCGAAGGCGAGATCGTCGATGCCGGGCAGGCGGTCGGCACGGTGACGGTCGGCGGCGAGCAGGTCCCGATCCGCTCCCCGTTCACCGGCTTCCTCATGGGCATGCTCGCCGTCCCCGGCGAACGCGTCCGTGAGGGCCAACCCGTGGCCTGGTTGCGCACGCTGTGAGCCTCGGTCGCGCCGCCGTCGTGGGCTGCGGCTCGGCCGTCCCGCAGGGGCGGCTGACGAACGCCGACCTCGAACGCCGCGGGGTTGGGTCGACTGACGAGTGGATCGTCGAGCGCACGGGCATCCGCGAGCGCCGCGTGGCGGGCCCGGGCGACACGACGGCGGCGTTGGCGACGGCCGCGGGCGCGGGCGCCATCAAGGAGGCAGGCCTCACGCCCGACGACATCGGGTTCCTCGTCCTGGCCACCACAACGCCGGACCAGGTTCTGCCCTCGACGTCGACCGCCGTGCAGGAAATGCTCGGCGTACGCTGCGGCGCCATCGACGTGAGCGCCGCGTGCGCGGGCTTCGTCTATGCGCTCGGCATGGCGGCTTCCGTGGTGGAGTCGGGCCGTAGCGACAACGTGCTCGTTATCGGGGCGGAGACGCTCACCCGTATCGTCGACCCGCTCGACCGCGGCACGGCGATCCTCTTCGGTGACGGTGCGGGAGCGGTGGTGATGGCACGCGCCGAGGACGGTGGCGGGCTTCTGTCCTGGGACACCGGGTGCGACGGCTCGCTGACGTCGCTCCTCGAAGTGCCGGCCGGCGAGGCCTACATGCGCATGGACGGGTCCGAAGTCTTCCGCAAGGCCGTGCGCGTCGTGGTGGAGTCGGGCGCCGCCGCGCTCGCCTCTGCCGGGGTGGCCGCCGCCGACATCGCCCTGTTCGTTCCCCATCAGGCCAACGTGCGCATCATCTCGGCCGCCTGCGATCGCCTCGGCATCCCGTTCGAGCGGGCGTTCGTCAACATCGACCGCTACGGCAATACGTCGGCGGCGTCCGTGCCCCTGGCCCTGCACGAAGCGGTCGAGTGCGGGCGGGTTGCCGACGGCGATCTCGTGTTGCTGAGCGGGTTCGGCGCAGGCATGGCGTGGGCCAGCGCCGTGTTGCGGTGGGGCCGATGAGCGAGCGGCGCGTTGCGTTCGTCACGGGCGCCTCGCGAGGCATCGGGCGCGCGTGCGCCGTCGCTCTCGCGGCCGACGGTCGCGACGTCGCTGTCGGGTGGTCGCGCGACGAGGAAGGCGCGGCCAAGACCGTGGCTTCCGTGGAGGAGGCAGGAGCGCGCGGCGTCGCCGTGCAGCTCGACGTGGCGTCGGCGTCGTCGGTGGACGCGGGCTTCTCGGAGATCGAATCGACGTTGGGCAGCGTGACCGTCCTCGTCAACAACGCGGGTGTCACGCGCGACGGCCTGCTGCTCCGCATGAGCGACGAGCAGTGGGGCGAGGTCTTGCGCACCAACCTCGACGGCGCCTTCCACGCCGTACGCCGGGCGACGCCCGGGATGATGAAGGCCCGCTTCGGACGGGTCGTCAACGTCGGCTCCGTGGTCGCGTCGACGGGCTCGGCCGGACAGGTCAACTATGCAGCCGCCAAGGCCGGTCTCATCGGCCTGACGCGGTCCGTCGCCCGCGAGCTTGCCTCGCGCGGCGTCACCTGCAACGTGGTGGCGCCCGGGCCGATCGAAACCGCCATGCTCGAATCGCTATCCCCCCAGCGGATCGAGCAATTGGCCGGTCAGGTCGCGCTCGGGCGCCTCGGAACGCCGGAGGAAGTGGCGGCCGTCGTCGCCTTCCTCTGCTCCGAGGCAGCGGGTTATGTGACCGGCGCCGTCGTCCCCGTGGACGGCGGCCTCGGCATGGGTCATTAGAACGATCGACAAGGAGAGAGAACACCGATGAACCGCGAAGACGTGCTGGGAACGCTGAAGGAAGTCGCCGTGGAGGTGCTCGGCGTGGAGGCCGACGCCGTCACCGAGCAGGCGAGCTTCAAGGACGACCTCGATGCCGACAGCCTCGACCTCGTCGAGGTGGTCATGGCGCTCGAGGAGCGTCTCGACATCGCCATTCCCGAAGAGGAGCTGGCCGACATCAAGACGGTGGGCCAGGCCATCGACGTGGTGCTGACGAAGGTGGCGGCGCGGGCGTGACTCGACATCGCGTCGCCGTCACCGGGCTCGGCGTGAAGACCCCGGCCGGGACCGATCTCGACACCTTCTGGGCCTCGTTGCTGGCCGGCCGCTCGACGGCCGGCCCCATCGAGCGCTTCGACGCCTCCGACCTCCCCGTGGCGTTCGCGTGCGAGGTCAAGGACTTCGACCCCGTTGCCTACCTCGGCCCCAAGGAGTCGCGCCGCGCCGACCGCGCGGCCCAGCTCGGCTTCGCCGCCGCCGTCGACGCGTTGGCCGATGCGGGCGCCATGGACGTCGACCCGTCGCGCTGTGGCGTGGTGGCGGGCACCGGCGTCGGCGGGTTGAGCACGCAGGAGGAGGAGAAGGTCATGTTCGAGCGGGGGCCGACTCGCGTCAGCCCCTTCCTCGTCCCCATGATGATGGCGAACGCCACCGCCGCCCTCGTCGGGATGAAGCACGGCTGGACGGGCCCCAACCTCTGTGTCGCCACGGCGTGCGCCGCGGGCACCCACGCCCTGGGCGAGGGGTTTCGGCTGGTGCGCGACGGCTCGTCGGACGTCGTACTGGCCGGTGGCACCGAGGCGGCGGTGACGCCGGTGGCGTTGGCCGCCTTCGCCCGCATGGGCGCGCTGAGTACGCGACGCGACGCGCCGGAGCTCGCCTCGCGGCCCTTCGACGTCGACCGCGACGGCTTTGTCATGGGCGAAGGCGCGGCCTTCCTCGTGCTCGAGCGATGGGACCTGGCGGTGGCGCGCGGCGCCCGCATCTACGGCGAGGTGCTCGGCTACGGCCGGAACTCCGACGCCTACCACATCACCGCGCCCGCACCCGGTGGCGGCGGCGCAGTGGCGTGCATGGAGTTGGCGCTCGCCGATGCCGGCGTCCAGGCCGGCGATATCGGGCACGTCAACGCCCACGGCACGTCGACGCCGCTCAACGACGCCGCCGAGGCCGAGGCGTTGGTGAAGGTGTTCGGCGGCTCGCCGCCTCCGGTGACGTCGACCAAGGGAGTTACCGGCCACCTCATCGGCGCCGCGGGCGCCACCGAGGCGGTCGCCTCCCTGCTCGCCATCCGCGACGGGGTGGTCCCGCCGACGGCCAACCACGCCGCCACCGACCCCGACATCGCCATCGACGTAGTCGCCGGCGCACCGCGCGCGGTGCCGGCCGCGCCGGTGATCTCCAACTCGTTCGGCTTCGGCGGGCACAACGCCGCCGTCGTGCTGGGGCCACCCTCCTGAGCCGTCTGCTTGCCGTCGCCGGCGCCCGCCAGGGCGCCGTCGTCGCCGAAGTCCGTGAACTCGAGGGGCGCACGGTCGGGTGGTTCCGACTCGACGGCGGCGCCCATCGGGGCGCCATCGGTCCCGTGGAGGGCGAGACCATCGAGCGGTTGGTGCGCACGGCAACCGACCTCGGCGTGCCCGTGGTCGGCGTGCTGGCCACCAGCGGCGCCGATGTCTCGCAAGGCGTCGCCTCCCTCCACGCGTGGGGCCGGGTGGCGCGCGCCCTGTCGCAGGCATCGGGCGTGGTGCCGGTCGTGTTGGTCGTCGTCGGCCCGTGCGTGTCGGGGCCGGCGCTGCTGCTCGGCATGGCCGATGTCGTCGTGATGACGGCGGATGCGTCCGCCTATGTGAGCGGCCCTGCTGCGGTTGCGCAGTCGACCGGCGTCGTCGTCGATCGCGACAAGCTCGGTGGCGCGGCGATCCATGCGGCGCGGTCGGGTGTTGCGGGACTGGTGGCCGCCGACGAGGAGACGGCCTTCCATGCCGTCGCCGACGTGCTCGCCTATCTCCCCGGCAACTGCATGGAAGAGGCGCCGCCGCACTGGACGGAGGACGCGAGCGACCGTCCGTGCGACGTCGCCGCCCGCACGGTCCCCGCCGAGGCGACCTCGTCGTACGACGTCCGCACGGTGGTCGGTGACGTGGTGGACGAGGCGTCGCTGCTCGAGTTGCGGGCGCTGCACGCGGGAAACGTGGTGACCGCACTGGCGACGGTCGAGGGCAGGCCGGTCGGCGTCATCGCCAACCAGCCGTCCCAGTTGGCCGGGACGCTCGACATCGAGGCGTCGAAGAAGGCGGCCCGCTTCGTGCAGTTCTGCGACGCCTTCAACCTCCCGCTGCTCACGTTCGTCGACACGCCGGGGTTCCAGCCGGGCAAGGACATCGAGTGGCGGGGGATGATCCGCCACGGCGCCGAGCTGGTGCACGCGTATGCCGCGGCCACCGTCCCGCGCATCTGCGTGGTGCTGCGCAAGGCCTACGGCGGCGCGTTCATCGTCATGGACTCCAAGGGGATGGGTAACGACGCCTGCTTCGCGTGGCCCAAGGCCGAGTTGGCGGTGATGGGCGCGCCGGGGGCCGTCCAGATCCTCCACGGCAAGCGCAACCCCGATTCGGCCGAGCGGGCCAAGCTGGAGGCCGAGTACGCCGAGCGTTACTGCTCGCCGGTGATCGCCGCCCAGCGGGGGTACGTCGACGAGGTGATCGAGCCCGCGGACACCAGGCGGGCGGTGGCCGGCGCCCTGCGTGCGCTGAAGACCAAGCGTGAGCGGTTGCCGCAGCGGCGCCACTCCAACAGCCCTCTGTAAGGAGAAGCCATGTTGCTCGACGGCAAGCGAGTGCTCGTCACCGGCGTGCTCACCGATGCCTCCATCGCCTTCTCGGTGGCGCGGGTCGCCCTGGAGCAGGGGGCCGGGTTCGTGCTGACGTCGGTCGGGCGGGCCATGAGCCTGACCAAGCGGGGGGCCCGTCGGCTGCCGACAGAGCCCGTGGTGGGGGAGGTCGACGTCACCGACGCCGCACAGCTCGCCGAGCTGACGTCGGCGCTGGAGCAGCGGTGGGGCCGGTTGGACGGCGTGCTGCATGCCATCGGGTTCGCGCCCGAGCCGTGCCTGGGCGGCGACTTCCTGAAGGCGCAGTGGGACGACGTCGCCACTGCCCTGCATGTCTCCACGTACTCGCTGAAGTCGCTGACCGAAGCGTGCCTGCCGTTGCTGAAGGCGGCAGACGGCGGGTCGGTGGTAGGGCTCGACTTCGACGCCGCCAAGGCGTGGCCGCTGTACGACTGGATGGGCGTGGCCAAGGCGGCGCTGGAGTCGACGGCGCGGTACCTGGCGCGGGACCTGGGCCCGCTCGGTGTGCGGGTCAACCTGGTGGCGGCCGGGCCGCTGCGCACCATCGCGGCGAAGTCGATCCCCGGGTTCTCGCAGTTCGAGGAGACGTGGGCGGGCCGGGCGCCGCTGGGCTGGGATGTCGGCAACGCCGAGCCCACGGCGCGGGCGTGCGTGGCGCTGTTGTCCGACTGGTTCCCCGCCACGACGGGAGAAATCGTCCACGTCGACGGCGGCTTCCACGCCATCGGCGCCTGATTTTTGCGAAGTGTGCGGAGTTGGGGCCGCTGGGGCGGCCGAACTCCGCACACTTCGCGGGGTTAGGCCAGGCGGGGGTCGGGGGCGTCGGGGTTGATGCCGTAGCGGCCGATGGCGTCGGCCACCTCCTCGGCCTTGCCGTCGCCTGTGTCGGCCAGCGCCTTGAGCACGGCCACCACCACGTGCTCGGCGTCGGTCTCGAAATGCCGGCGCAGCGCGGCCCGGGTGTCGGAGCGGCCGTAGCCGTCGGTCCCCAGCACGCTGAAGTGCGACGGTACCCACCGGGCCACCTGGTCGGGCACCATCTTCATGAAGTCGCTGACGGCGACCACCGGCCCCTCGGCGCCGTCGCGCAGTGCCTCGGTGACGTACGGCACCCGGGCGGGCTCGTTCGGGTGCAGCCGGTTCCAACGCTCCACCGACAGCGCCTCCTCGCGCAGCGCCTTGTACGACGTGGCGCTCCACAGCGACACCGCCACGTCGTGCTCCTCGGCCAGCACCCGCTGCGCCTCGACGGCCGCCCCGTAGGCGGTGCCGCTGAAGAGGATGGTGGCCCGCCGCGACGGCCCCTCGGGCGCGGTCGCGAACCGGTAGAGCCCGCGGGTGACCCCGTCCTCCACGCCCTCCGCCATCGGCGGCATCTCGTAGTTCTCGTTGTAGAGGGTGAGGTAGTAGAAGACGTCCTGCGGCGTCTCCCCGAACATGCGGCCCATGCCGTCGCGGATGATCAGCGCCACCTCGTAGGCGAACGCCGGGTCGTAGGCCGCCACGTTCGGCACCGTCGACGCCAGCACCAGCGAGTGCCCGTCCTCGTGCTGCAACCCCTCGCCGTTCAGGGTGGTGCGGCCCGCGGTGGCGCCCAACAGGAAGCCCCGGCCCCGCATGTCGCCGAAGGCCCAGATGAGGTCGCCCACCCGCTGGAACCCGAACATCGAATAGAAGATGTAGAACGGGATCATCGGCTCGGACCACGTGGCGTACGACGTGCCCGCGGCGGTGAACGACGCCATCGAGCCCGCCTCGGTGATCCCCTCTTCGAGGATCTGCCCCTGCTGGCTCTCGGCGTACGACAGGAGCAGGTTGGCGTCGACCGGCTCGTAGCGCTGCCCGCCGGAGGCGTAGATCTTGACCTCCTTGAACAGCGCGTCGAGGCCGAAGGTCCGTCCCTCGTCGGGGATGATCGGCACCACCCGCTTGCCGATGCCCGGGTCGCGCAACAGGTTGCGCAACAGGCGGGCGAAGCCCATGGTCGTCGACACCGCCTGGCCGTTGGAGCCGGCGAGGAACTCGCCGAACGTCTTGTCCTCGGGTGACGGCAGCGTCTTCACCCGGAACGTCCGCCGCGGCAGCGAGCCGTCGAGCGCTCGGCGCCGGTCGTTGAGGTACTGGCACTCGATCGAGTCCTCGGCGGGCCGGAAGTACGGCGGCATGTCGGCGTCGAGCGCCTCGTCGGGGATCTCGTCGTGGAGGTACAGCCGGTCCCGCAGCAACTTGAGCTGTGCCTTGTTGAGCTTCTTGATCTGGTGGGTGGCGTTGCGGGCCTCCACCTCGGACCCCAGCGTCCACCCCTTGATCGTCTTGGCCAGGATGACGGTCGGCGCTCCTGTGTGTTCGACGGCCGACTTGTAGGCCGCGTAGAGCTTGCGGTAGTCGTGCCCGCCGCGGGGCAGGCTGCGCAGGTCCTCGTCGGACAGGTGGTCGACCATCTTGCGCAGGCGAGGGTCGGGGCCGAAGAAGTGCTCGCGGATGTAGGCGCCCGACTCCACCGAGTACTTCTGGAATTGGCCGTCGACCGTTGTGTTCATCTGGTTCAGCAGCACGCCGTCGACGTCGCGGGCCAGCAGCTCGTCCCACTTCGAGCCCCAGATCACCTTGACGACGTTCCACCCCGCGCCCCGGAACACCGCCTCGAGCTCCTGGATGATCTTGCCGTTGCCGCGCACCGGGCCGTCGAGGCGCTGGAGGTTGCAGTTCACGACGAAGATCAGGTTGTCGAGCCCCTCGCGGGCCGCCAGCGACAAGGCGCCCAATGATTCCGGCTCGTCGGTCTCGCCGTCGCCGACGAAGCACCACACCTTCGACTTGGAGGTGTCGGCGATGCGGCGGTGGTGGAGGTAGCGGTTGAAGCGGGCCTGGTAGATGGCGTTGATGGGGCCGAGGCCCATCGACACGGTGGGGAACTCCCAGAACTCCGGCATCAGCCGCGGGTGCGGGTACGAGGACAGCCCGTTGCCGCCCAGTTCCATGCGGAAGTTGTCGAGCTGCTCCTCCACGATCCGCCCCTCGAGGAAGGCGCGGGCGTAGATGCCGGGGGCGGCGTGGCCCTGGAAGAACACCTGGTCGCCGGGCAGGCCGTCGTCCTTGCCGTGGAAGAAGTGGTTGAAGCCCACCTCGTAGAGCGCGGCCGAAGAGGCGTAGGTGGCGAGGTGGCCGCCGATGCCATCGGACCGGGTGTTGGCCCGGGTGACCATGACCGCGGCGTTCCAGCGGATGTAGGCGCGGATGCGGCGCTCGATGTGCTCGTCGCCGGGGAACCACGGCTCGGCTTCGGGCGGGATGCTGTTGATGTAGGGGGTCGAGACGGCGGCCGGGAACCCGACTTGCTGCTCCCGGGCTCGTTCCAGCAGCTTCATGAGGATGAAGCGCGCCCGCCCCTTCCCCTGGCTGTCGACGATGGCGTCGAACGAGTCGACCCACTCCTTGGTGATCTCAGGATCGATATCGGGAAGCTGGTGAGCGAAACCGTCGAAAATCACGTGACCCATCCTCGCACTCGCGGGCAGGCAAGCTGACACGGTGCCCACCACCGTCTATACCGATGGCGCCTGTCTCGGGAACCCCGGTCCCGGAGGCTGGGCGTGGGCGATCCCCGGCGGCGCCTTCGCCGCCGGCCCCGACCCCGCCACGACCAACCAGCGCATGGAGATCCGGGCCGCCTTGGAGGCGGTGCGCGCCATCGAGGGGCCGGTCGAGGTGGTCAGCGATTCGACCTATGTCGTCAACTGCTTCCGCGACCGGTGGTGGGAGGGGTGGCTCCGTCGGGGGTGGACGAACACGGCGAAGAAGCCCGTCGCCAACCGGGATCTCTGGGAGCCGTTGATCGATCTGGTGCGGGCCGAGCCGGGCCGGGTGACGTTCCGGTGGGTCAAGGGCCACGCCAACGATCCCTACAACGACCTCGTCGACCGGCTCGCCGTGGAGGCGGCCCGTACGCAGCAGCCGTCGTCGGGCGACGCGCCGCCCGCCACACTCCCGGCGGCCGACGTGGTGGCGGGGGCGGCAGCGGCACCGGCGCCTGGCGTGCCCGACGGGCGGCGACTGGTGGTGGGAGGGGCCCGGCCTCCCGAGCTCGGCGGCTACGACGACAACCCGACCGCCGCCGACGTCCGGCGTCGGCTGGCCGACATCCTGACGGCCAAGCGGCTCATGCACCCCGACCTCGTGGTGCTGACCGGGCTGCGCCTCGGTGCCGAGCAGTTGGGCGCCGAGGCGGCCGTCGATGCCGACGTGCCGTTCGTGGCCGTGCTGCCGTACCCCGACCCCGAGAAGGTGTGGCCCGCGTCGTCGCAGGAGCGGTTCCACCGGCTGCTCGCGGCGGCCGCCGACACCGTCGTGCTCCAGCAGAAGCCGCCCGCCACCAAGCAACTGGCGGGTGCCGCGCTGGCGCGCCGTGATGCGTGGCTGGCCCGCCATGCCCACGAGGCGGTGCTGGTTTGGGACGGCGACGACGACAAGGTGGGCCGCCTGGTGCGCTCGTTTCACGACCACCTCGGCGAGGAGGACGTCTGGGTGCTGACCCCCTGACCGGTCCTGCCGTTCTCGTGTCGGAAGTGCGCACCCCCGTGCGCACTTCCGTAACGAGAACGGCTTAGGGTCGGGGCCGTGCGCATCGGCGTCGACACCGGAGGCACCTTCACCGACGTGGTGGCCGAGGACGGCCGCATCGGCAAGCTCCCCTCCACGCCGCACGACCCGGCCGCCGCGGTCGCCGACGGCGTCCGCGCTGTCGACGGGACAGCGGACGTGCTGGCCCACGGCACCACCGTCGCCACCAACGCCTTGCTCGAGCGCCGGCTGGCGGTCGTCGCGCTCGTCACCAACGAGGGCTTTGCCGATGTCATCGAGATCGGCCGCCAGGTCCGCCCCTCGCTCTACGACATCTGGGCCGACCGGCCCGAGCCGCTGGTGCCCCGCGAGCTGCGGCTGGAGACGACCGGCCGCCTGGCGGCCGACGGGACCGAGCTGTCGCCCGTGACGCGCGGCGGCGTGCCCGCCGTTCCCGAGGGCGTCGAGACGGTCGCCGTGTGCCTGCTGCACGCCGACCTCAACCGTGGCCACGAGGACGCCGTCGCCGCGGTACTCCGCGAGCGCGGCCTGGACGTCACCGTCTCATCCGACGTGTCGCCCGAGTTCCGCGAGTACGAGCGCACGGTGACCACCGTTGTCGACGCGGCCTTGCGGCCGGTGTGCCGGGCCTACCTGCTCGGGCTGCGCGACCTGGCGCCCACCGTCCTCGTGATGACGTCGGCCGGCGGCCTCGCGCCGGTGGAGCAGGCGGCGGAGCGGCCCGCCTCGCTGCTGCTGTCCGGGCCTGCGGGCGGTGTGCGCGCCGCGGCCGCCGCCGCGGTGGCGGCGGGCTTCCGCGATGCCGTCACCTTCGACATGGGCGGGACGAGCACGGACGTGTGCCTCGTCCTCGACGGCCGTCCCGCGCCTGCTGCCGAGCGGGCCGTGGCCGGCTTTCCGATCCGATTGCCGTCGCTGGACGTGCACACCATCGGGGCGGGCGGCGGCAGCATCGCTCGGCTCGACCCCGGTGGTGCGCTCGTGGTCGGGCCGCAGAGTGCGGGCGCCGTGCCCGGCCCCGCGTGCTATGGCCGAGGCGGCACGGATGCCACCGTGACCGACGCCGACCTCGTCGCCGGCCGCATCCCGTCGCGCCATCCCTTCCCCGGGCTCGGCAGCCTCGATGTCGAGGCTGCACGCGGTGCACTGGAGCGGGCGGGCGTCACGGCCGAAGGCGTGATCGACGTCGTCGACGCGGCCATGGTGCAAGCCGTGCGCGTGGTGTCCGTGGAGCGGGGCGTGGATCCCCGGTCGCTGGCGCTCGTCGCCTTCGGCGGCGCCGGGCCGCTGCACGCCTGCGTCATCGCCGACGCCCTCGGCATGGCAGCCGTCGTCGTCCCGCCGCGGGCCGGTGTCCTGTCGGCGGTGGGGATGCTGGCCGGGCCGCAGCAGGCCGACGTCGTGCGCTCGTGGCCGACGCCGCGCGACCACAGCGGCATGTCGCAAGCACGGTTCGACGTCGCCCGCGCCGCCGCCCGTCGGCTGCTGTCGCTGGCCGACGACACGCCGGCGCGCGTGGCTCGGGCGGCGGGCACCGCCATGGCGGCCGTCGTCCTCCCCGACGGCACCCACGTGGAGGTGGAGTTGCAGACCGACTGTCGGTATGCAGGCCAGAGCCACGAGCTGACAGTGCCGACGGTGGCGGAGTTCGAGCAGGAGCACCAACGCCGCAACGGCTTCACGCGGCCCGGCGCGCCCATCGAGATCGTGGCGCTGCGGGCGTCCGCCCGGCTGGCGTCGCCGGTCGACATCGACAAGCTTCCGCCGCCCGAGGGGGCCGCCCGCCGTCCCGCGGTGGGCCCGACCGTGCTGGCGGAGCCCGACTGCACCGTCTGGGTGCCGGACGGCTGGACCGCCGACGTGGGAGGAGGTGGCTCGTGGATCCTGCGTCGCTCCAGGTCCTGATCTCGCGTCTGACCGGCATCGCCGAGGAGATGGGCGCGGTGCTTCGGCGCGCTGCCTACAGCCCCAACATCAAGGAACGTGCCGACTGCTCGGCCGCGCTGTTCACGTCGGACGGCGAGCTCCTCGTGCAGGCCGAGCACATCCCCGTGCACCTCGGGTCCATGCCCGCCTCGGTGCGGGCGGCCATCGATGCCTTCGACGGAGGCGAGTCGCTGAAGCCGGGGCACCAGGTGATCCTCAACGACCCGTTCGCGGGCGGTACCCATCTCAACGACATCACGTTGGTGGCGCCCTGCTTCGTCGAGGGTCGCCTGATCGGGTGGGCCGCCAACCGCGCCCACCACGCCGACGTGGGAGGCATGGTCCCCGGCTCCATCCCGCCCGATGCCGTGGAGATCCAGCAGGAGGGGCTGCGCATCCCGCCCGTGCGGCTGATGCCTGCCATCGTCGCCGTACTCGTGGCCAACTCCCGCACGCCCGAGGAACGCCGCGGCGACCTCGCCGC
Source organism: Actinomycetota bacterium (assembly GCA_019347595.1). Classification (GTDB taxonomy): domain Bacteria; phylum Actinomycetota; class Acidimicrobiia; order Acidimicrobiales; family JAHWLA01; genus JAHWLA01. The sequence continues at coordinate 6,381 of JAHWLA010000021.1, read as the reverse complement.
CCAGGTGGGTGCCAACGTGGTCGGCGTGCAGCGGCTGGCCGAGCTGGCGGGCGAGCCCTTCGAGGAGGTGTGCTCCTACGGCGAGCGACGGATGAGGGCGGCGCTGGCCGCCTTCCCCGACGGCGAGTGGGCGTTCGAGGACGTGCTCGACTCGCCGCCCGCCACCATCCGCTTGCGCCTGGTCGTGGAGGGCGACGAGGTGACGTTCGACTTCACCGGCACCGACCCCCAGCAGCGCGGCAACGTCAACGCCGTGGAGGCCGTCACCGTGTCGTCGGTGGCGTTCACCCTGCGGTGCGTCACCGACCCCACTATCCCGGCCAACGGTGGCGCGCTGCGGCCGGTGCGAGTCATCGCGCCGCCGGGCTCGGTGGTGGCTGCCACCTTCCCGGCCGCGGTCGGTGCGGGCAACGTGGAGGTGAGCCAGCGCGTGGCCGACGTGTGTTTCGGCGCGCTGGCCCAGGCCGTCGCCGACCGGGTGCCCGCGGCGAGCCAGGGGACGATGAACAACGTGCTCATGGGCGGCGACGGCTGGGTGTACTACGAGACGGTCGGCGGCGGGCAAGGAGCGCGGCCGGGACGGGACGGGCAGTCCGCTATCCAGACGGGGATGACCAACACCGCCAATACGCCGATCGAGGCGATGGAGCGGGCGTTCCCCTTGCGAGTCCGGCGTTACGCCGTGCGGCCGGGCAGCGGCGGCGGCGGCCGGTACCGCGGTGGGGACGGCATCGAGCGGGACGTGGAGGTACTGGAGCCGACGACCGTCTCCCTGGTCACCGAACGGCGGGTGTCGCGGCCGTGGGGCCTGGCCGGCGGCGAGCCCGGCGCAGCGGGCGAGAACTGGGTGGTGCGCGGAGGGGACGAGACGACGGCGGAACCGTTGCCCGACAAGTGCACCATCGCCCTCGAAGCGGGCGATGTCATCAGGATGCGAACCCCGGGCGGCGGCGGATGGGGCGACGGCTGAGCGGCGTTCTGCGCGTCAACGAACGGTTGTTCAATACAACACAACCACGGGCGCGACCTGAGCGAGGGTGCCATGGTGGCCCCAATGAGCTACGCCCTGCTCGCCTTCTTCAAGGGCGAGCCTGCTGCGGTCCACGTGGCCGACAACGTGCTGGTCGCCGTGCTCATGTCGAGCGGAACCTCGCACCGGTGGCCTGGCGCCATGTTCAGGCCATGTTCAGTTCGCCGGGACGAGCAACGCCGCTCCGGTCATCGTTCCGATTGTCCCGCGGGGACAATCACCTCTCGACCGCGCAGTTCCTTGGCGGCGCGCAGCCCCACCAACCCGGCCACGACGGCGACGGCGTGAGCGATCCCGATGCCCACGCCGCGGTCCCAGCCTTCGGCGACGGCGAGCGCCACGGCGGCCCCGCCGATGCCGGCACCGACGGCGAAGCCGAGGGTGTCGGTCAGTTGCAACGCCGCCGTCGAGGCGCCCACGCGGCCGGGCGGCGCTTCCTCGAGGACGACCAAGCTCGCCGTCGGCGATGCCAGCCCCATGCCGAACCCGGCCACCGCCCAGGCGAGCGGCGCCACCGCGGCAGGCACGTCGGGCAGAAGCACGAGTGCCGTGGCGCCGACGCCGACCGTCACGAACGCGAGGCCGGCTCGGATCGTGCGTCGCCGTCCCCACTGCGTGCTGCGATGTGCCTGCGCCCAGGCGCCGGCCGTCCACGTCAATGCCGCCAACGTGAGGGCGACGCCCGCCGCCGCGGCCGACCAGCCTCGTACCGACGTGAGCGCGAGGGGGACGAACGCCTCCGCGCCGAAGAAGGCGAACGACGTGAGGCCGCGTACGGCGACGGCGGCAGGGAGCGGGCCGCTCGCTCGCGTCGTCCCGGGCGGCACAAGACGTCGGAACGACGGCACGCCGACGAGCGCCCCGATGACGACGAGCCCCACCAACGAGACGGGCGAACGGGCGCCCAGACCGGCCAGGACGAGACCGGCGCCGACGCCGAGTCGCAGCGCGTCGAGCGCAGGCGCGGACGGCTGCTCGATGTCCGGATCGTGGTCGGTGCCACGGCCGATCAGCGACGGGAGGGTGAGGGCCCCGGCCACAGGGAGCAACGGCACGAGCCCGAGGAAGACGGCTCGCCAGCCGAACTGTTCCGCCACGAACCCCGCCACCGCGGGGCCGAGGATGCCGGGCACCACCCACGCCGACGACAGCACCGCCAGCAGGCGGCCGCGCGCAGCGGGAGGGTATGCGATGCCGATGGCGACGTACGCCATCGAGAACACCAGTCCGGCCCCCGTGCCCTGCACGACTCGGGCGACGACCAACAGCTCCATCGAGGGCGCGATACCTGCAGCCACCAGACCGACGCCGAACAGCACCAGCCCGACGGTGAACGGGCCGGCCGGTCCGCGACGGTCGCCGATTGGCCCGCCGACGGCCACTGCGACCAACTGGGCGAGCATGAACGCGCTGAAGGCCCAGCCGTAAAGGCGGATGCCTGTCAGCTCACGGGCGACGATCGGCATGATGGTCGCCGTCGCCAGTGCCTCGAAGGCGATGCCGGTCACGACAAGGACGAGGCCGATGGTGAGCGGACGGCGGCCGTGCCCGAGCAAGGACGAGTCGTCCGTCATGGCCGCCATCATTCCCGGTTGCGTGGCGTGTCCGGACGCTCATCGTCGCCCGCGGTCCGTGAAGCGGTTGCCGAGTCGAACTCGTCGAAGGGCGACCCCTAGCATGCGCCGCCATGGAGATTTCGGGAGCAGCAGCACTTGTCACGGGCGGCGCGTCGGGCCTCGGTGAGGCCACCGTCCGCCGTCTCGCCGCGGCAGGGGTGGACGTCACCATCGTCGACCGCAACGCGGACTTGGGCGAGGCGTTGGCCAAGGAGCTCGGCGGGTCGGCCAAGTTCGTCTCCGCCGACGTGACCAAGCCCGAAGAGGTGGCCGAGGCCGTCGCCTTGGCCGGGGAGAGCAGCCCGTTGCGCATTGCGGTCAACTGTGCGGGTGTGGGCATCGCCATGCGGAGCATCGCCAAGGACGGCACGCCGCACGACCCCGGTGCCTTCCGCTTCGTGCTCGACGTCAACCTCATCGGCACCTTCAACGTCCTCACCCACGCGGCGTCGGCGATCTCGAAGACCGATCCCCTCGAGGACAACGAGCGCGGCGTGATCGTCAACACGGCGTCGATCGCCGCCTTCGACGGGCAGATCGGCCAGCTCGCGTACTCGGCATCGAAGGGCGGCGTGGTCGGCATGACGCTGCCCGCGGCGCGCGACTTGTCGGCCGTCGGCGTACGCGTGGTGACCATCGCCCCCGGCACGTTCGACACCCCGATGCTCGCGCTGCTGCCCCAGGAGGCGCGTGACGCGCTCGGCGCGGGCATCCCGTTCCCGAAGCGGCTGGGCAAGCCTGTCGAGTTCGGCGAGCTGGTGCACAGCATCGCCACAATCTCGGCGCTCAACGGCGAGGTCATCCGCCTCGACGGCGCCCTGCGCATGCCCCCCAAATAGACGGCCGCGCAGCTAGTGGGGCGCCCCACAACACAACGCCGGCAATCGCCGGCGCCCGCCGCCTCCCGCTGCGTCCTCCTCCTCGAAAGCCTGGTGGCTTCCTTCGTCGTCGGTCCTTGCGGGCGACGACGGATGGCTCGCCGATTCCCTGCCGACCGTTAGAGACGCCCCACTAGGGCGCCACGGGGGCCAGGTCGATCGTCGGCTGGAACGACGGCAGGCCGAGGCGGTTGACGGCGCCGTAGTCCTTGGCGTCGCCGAAGGCCGCGGTAGTGCCATCGCTGCCTTGCACCCAATAGCCGTTGCCGGACACCGTGCGCACGAGCTTGGTGCCGGTCGGCCACGTGCACAGACCGGTACCGGGCAACGACCCATGGAAGGGTGCGTCCCCGAAGGCGAACACGCCGCCGTCGGCTGCCAGCAGCCAGTAGCCGTTGCCGTCCTTGGTGGGCGCCATCGACACGACCGTGGTGTTGATGCCGAGGCCGGGGACGGAGCCGCGGAAGACGGCGTCGCCGAAAGCGAACATCCCGCCGTCCGAGGCGATCAGCCAATAGCCCTTGCCCCCCGCCGTCGGCGACATGCCGGTGACGGGCTTGTTGAGCGTGATGCCGCCGGTCGAGCCGCGGAAGGTGGCGTCGCCGAAGGCGAAGATGCCGCCGTCGGAGGCGACGAGCCAGTAGCCCTCGCCCGAGTTGGTGGCCGCCATGCCGACCACCGGCTTGTTGAGCTTGATCGAGCCGGTCGAGCCGTAGAACGCGGCGTCGCCGAAGGCGAAGATGCCGCCGTCGGAAGCGACCAGCCAGTACCCCTTGCCGGTCGGGGTGGCGGCCATGCCGACGATCGGCTTGTTGAGGCGGATGCCGCCGGTGGAGCCGTAGAACGGGGCGTCGCCGAAGGAGAAGACGCCGCCGTCGGCGCCGAGCACCCAGTACCCGGCCGCGCTCTTGGCGCTGGGCGCGGGCTTGGGGTTGTTGCCGTAGTTGCAGCGGTTGCCCGCGGGCAGGCCCTGGGCCAGGCGCAGGCTCGTCCACGGGTTGATCGGCGTGCCGTCGGGCTTCAGCAGCTCGAAGTGGAGGTGCGGCGCCGTGCTTTCGGCGTTGCCGCTGTCGCCCAGGAAGGCGACGTGCTGGCCCGCTTCGACCGTCGACCCCACGGCGATGCCGCGGGCGAAGATGGCGTCGGCCGGGTTGGCGCCGTCGTCGGTGCCGGGCGTGTCGTTGTTGATGTGCATGTAGCGGTACTGCCAGCCCTCGGCGTCCTTGATCGTCAGCATGTTCCCCGAGAGGCCGCCCGCGTCGACGCGGGCGTACGTGACCTTGCCGTCGGCGGCGGCCAGGAGCTTCTGCATCTTGGTGCCCATCAAGTCGTTGCCCTGGTGGCTCCGGCCGCCGCTGCGGGGGTCGCCGTAGTCGTCGCCGTAGGTGACGCGGCCGTCGACGGGGAAGTGGAGGCGCCGGAATTCGGGATCCTCGACGGCGACCGCGGGCGTCGTCGGGACGACGGCGGCGCCGATGCCGGTGAGGACTGCGATGGTGGCTGCGACGAACTGCTTGCGCATCGGTGGGACGTGACCTCTCTCGCTTCGACACGGCGACGCGAGGAGACCAGGCGCCGCCGTGCCCTTTCGGCCCGCTGAGGCGCGCCGCTCCGGGTACTTGATCGACCGCGACCCGAAATCCCTTTAACGTGACCACGGTGCGTGAGGTGGCGGACGTCTTCGGTCGGGCGGCGGGCGTGTACGACTCGGTGATCCCGTTCTTCCGGCGCTTCGGCGAGCGGTTGGTCGAGACGGTGGGGGTGGGTGCCGGGGACGAGGTGCTCGACATCGCCGCCGGGCGCGGCGCTGCCACCTTCCCGGCACTGCGTCGCGTCGGCGAGGGCGGGCGGGTGGTGGCCACCGACTTGGCCACGCCGATGGTCGAGGCGTTGGCCGCGGAGCTCGGTGATGCACGGAACGCCACCGCGCTGGTGATGGATGCCCAGTCGCTCGACTTCCCGGACGCCTCGTTCGACGTGGTGTTGTGCGCGTTCGCCGTGATGTTCGTGCCCGACCGGGCCGCCGCGCTGGCCGAGTGGCGACGGGTGCTGCGGCCCGGCGGCCGCCTCGGGGTGTCGGTGCCGAGGGGGGCGAACGAGGAGATGCTGTTCTTCGGCGACGTGGCGCGCAGCTTCGCCGAGCGGGCGGTGCGGCCACTGCCGGTGCCGCCGCAACCCTTCGACCTCGCGCCCGAGCTCGAGGCCGCCGGGTTCCGCGACATCGAGGAGGAGGACGACGAGCAGGAGTTCGTGTTCCCCGACGAGGAGGCGTGGTGGGCGTGGCTGCAATCGCAGGGGCAGCGCGTGTTCCTGGAGGTGCTGCCGCCCGACGCCGTGCAGGATCTCAAGGCCGAGTGCTTCGCCCGACTGCGCCCGCACCGAGCCGCCGACGGCTTCCACCTGTTCCAGCGCGCCCGCTACACGACGGCCCGCTCCTGACCCGAGGGGCGGCACCTTGGTGGTCTACCGAGTGGCGACATGTCGTCTCCCGTCGAGCGCCGCCAGAAGCGCCGCCCGGAACGCTCGGTGGCGGCTGATCTGCTGGACTGGCTGCTTCCTGCCGACGAGCACTTGGCTTCGTGCAGAACCTCGACGACCCGGATCTGACCACCACCTGAGTTCCGGAACGAGCTTCGTCAGGTGCGTTGCCAGTCCTTCCAGACGGGGTCGTAGCCGGCGGCGCGCAACACCGCCTCCACCTCGTCGGGCGAGCGGGTGTCGGACACCTCGAACTGCGGCTCGGCGTCGCTGGGCGCCGCGTACCCGCCGGGCTCGGTGTGCGAGCCCGCCGACATCGACGTCACACCCAGCCGCACCAGCGCGTCGCGCAGCTCGGGCGTCTCTCGCGTCGACATGG
>JAHWLA010000196.1 GCA_019347595.1 Actinomycetota bacterium | reverse complement strand
GCCTTGATGGCCTCGTAGAGGTCGTCCTCCTCGTCGCTCACCGTGAGCATGAGGATCTTGGTGGTGGGCACCTCGGCCCGGATGGTGCGAGCCGACTCGATCCCGTTGACCTTCGGCATGCGGACGTCCATGAGCACCACGTCGGGCGCCAGCTCGCGGGCCTTCTCGATGGCCTCCTCGCCGTTCTCGGCTTCGGCCACCACCTCGATGCCGTCCTCGGTGCCGAGCACGACGTACCGGCCGCGGCGGAACAGCGCTTGGTCGTCAGCGATGAGCACGCGGATGACCTCGCCGTCAACGCTTCGGTTGTGGTCGTCGGTAACCGTCACCCGGTGCTCCCCTTGTGCTCGTGTCGCGACATCACCACCCGACAGGTTGGTCATGTCGTCCGGCAACGCCGGCGAGTCTACCGACGTGCGCAGGCGGGCATGCGATCCCTGTCGCCGCCCGTTGTCGCCGTGCTACGGGACCCGATTGGCGACGAAGCAGTCGACCAGCTCGGCAGCGACCTCTTCTGCCCGGCACCAGCGCGCGGTGCCGAGGAGCGCCCGAGCGCGTGCCACCGCCTCCGCCCGTACCGGGGGAACGGCGAGGACGCCGTTGAGCACGTCCTCGGGGAGGCGATCTTTGAGCTCGTGCATGTGTCTCGTGGCCTCCGGCCCGTTCTGCGTGGTTCGACCGCTTGTCATCTGTGTGTTGGATCGGTCCAGGCGATTACCACCTTGAGTGGTCGTCCCGGCAATCCGCGACCGAGCGTACGGGCCGCCACCGCGGCAGTGACGGATGTCGCTCCCGCGTGGCGCAGCGCGCGCGCGGCGACGGCGAGCGTCGAACCGCTGGTGCAGACGTCGTCGACGACGAGGACCCGCCTGCCCGCCGCCCGCGGTCGGGCGCGTGGGGGCACATGCAGCACCGGTCGACGACGGCGCTCGGTGAAGGACGCGCCCGTCTGTGGCGGCCCCGGCCCCCGCTGAAGCAGGCGGACGCACGGCAGGCCGAGCTCGGCCGCCACCGCCCGAGCCAGCAGCTCGGCGTGGTCGAAGCCGCGCCGGCGTCTTCGACGGCCGGTGGTCGGCGCCCAGGTGACAACGTCGGCAGGCGGGCCGCGACGCTGCGCCGCCCGCACCCGCATCGCCAGTTGGGCGGCGAGCCACGGCAGCGCGGCACGCCCGTTGCGGTACTTCACCCGCGCCACCAGTTCGCGGCCGACCCCCTCGTAGGCGAGCAGGGCGACGAGGGCATCGACGCCCGCCGGTGGCGGCATGGGCGGCGGGCGCTGGAGTACGGCCAGGCACGGCTCGCACGGCGACGCGCCGAGCGCGCCGCAGCCGCCGCACACCGGCGGCGCCAGGGCGTCGAGCGGCGCGCCGTCCGAGGCGAGGCGCACGGCGCGGAGCAGCACCAGCCAGGCGAGCACCACGAAGAGGACGTGTATCGACATCGAGTCGAAGTATGACGAGGGGGTGAGACAGTGAACCGAGGACGTCGTTCTCGTTGCGGAAGTGCGCACCCCGGCGCGCACTTCCGCAACGAGAACGGGCGCGTCGAAGCGGGAAACTCGTACGAGAGCGGCGGGCCGGCGTCCTACCCTCGGCTCGCTGTGCTCGCCATTCCCGCCACCGATCGCATCCGCCGGTTCACCCAGCTCGTGGTCGGCCTCGTCCTCTTCGGCGGCGGCCTCGCCCTCATGGTGCGCTCCGGGCTCGGCATCGGGCCGTGGGACGTGCTCCACCAGGGCCTGTCGGGACGCACCGGCATCCCCATCGGCACGGTAGGAATCGCCGTCGGGGTCGTTGTCATGCTCGGCTGGGTACCGCTGCGGCTGCGCCCGGGCATCGGGACGATCCTCAACACCGTCCTCGTCGGCGTCGTGCTCGACGTGACGATGCTCGTGGTCGACGACGTGGAGGGGACCGAGGCCCGGTGGACGGCGCTGCTCGTCGGCCTGCTGGTGGCCGCCGCCGGCACCGCCCTCTACATCGGCGCCGGGCTCGGGACCGGCCCCCGCGACGGCCTGATGACCGGGTACAGCGAGCGCACCGGCATGTCCCTGCGCGTGGTGCGCACCACCATCGAGGTGAGCGTCCTGGTGGTGGGTGCGCTGCTCGGCGGGCAGGTCGGCCCGGGGACCCTCCTGTTCGCCTTCGCCATCGGGCCGCTGCTCCAATACGGCCTGGGCCGGGTCACGATCCCGGCGTCGCCGCCGATCGAATAGCGGCCAGCGACTCGTCGTACGGCGGCCGCACGATCCCGACCTCGGTGACGATGGCGGTCACCAAGGCAGCCGGGGTCACGTCGAAGGCGCGGTTCTCCACGGCCATTCCCGCGGGCGCCAGCCGCTGGCCGCCGATGACTGCGACCTCCTCCCCCGAGCGGCGCTCGACGGGGATGGCGGCTCCCGACGGGCAGTCGTGGTCGACGGTCGAGGTCGGCGCCGCCACGTAGAACGGCACGCCGTGGTGGAAGGCGAGGACGGCGAGCCCGTACGTGCCCACCTTGTTGGCCACGTCGCCGTTGGCTGCGATGCGGTCGGCGCCCACCACGATGCAGTCGACCTCGCCGCCCGCCAACAACGAGCCGGCCATCACGTCGGCGACGAGTGTGGCCGGGATGCCGAGACGGTCGAGCTCCCACGCCGTGAGCCGGGCGCCCTGGAGGACAGGCCGCGTCTCGTCCACCCATACGCTCGGTCGGCGCCCCGCCTCGGCCGCAGCCCGGATAACCCCGATGGCCGTGCCGTACCCGACGCACGCCAGCGCCCCCGCGTTGCAGTGAGTGAGGACGCGTCCTTCCTGCGGCACGAGGGCCGCGCCGTGGGCCCCCAGCCGGCGGTTGCGCTCGACATCCTCTTCGGCGATGCGCACCGCCTCGGCCACCGGGTCGTCGGCGGCCAGGGCGCGCTGCGCGCCCCATGCCAGGTTGACCGCCGTCGGACGGGTGGCGACCACTTGCCGGCAGGCGGCCGCGGCGTCCTGGCCCCGCACGACGGCGAGGGCCACAGCCATGGCGCCTGCCGCACCGAGCGCGGGCGCCCCGCGCACGGCGAGCGTGGCGATGGCCTCGCACAGCTCGTCGACCGTGGTGATGTCGAGGAAGGCCAGCTCGCCGGGCAGCCGCCGTTGGTCGACGAGGCGCACCGAGTCGCCACGCCACTCGATGGTGGGCGGGATGGGATCGCTCATACCAGCGCCCGGCACGTGGCCCGGACCCCCGCTTCGACCCCGTCGGGGTGCCCGTAGGCGGCCGCCCCCAGCAGCATGAGAAGGCCGTCGCCGCCCGCCCGGTCGGCCTGCTCCCGGGCGTTGTCGGGGCCGATGCCGCCACCGAGGATGGCAGTGGGCGCCCGCACGCCGGGCAGCGGACGGCGCACGGCGTCGAGCTGCGCCCGCACGTCGTCGTCGGAGTCGAACAGCTTCCCGCCGAAGCAACCGACGAGCACGTAGTCGGCGCCGCACAGGCGGGTGAGCAGGGCGAGCACGGCGGGCGCCACACCGAAACGGTCGTTGCGCGTCCACGGCCCCGACCCCACCCGGTGAGCCAGGATCGGCACGCCGAGGTCGGCTTCCCGCAGGGCCAGCACGGCGTCGAGCCCCTGGGCGAAGGCGTTGACCATGATCCCGCCCGCGCCGAGCTCGACGGCCCGGCGGGCCCGCTCCACCAACCCGGCGCCGGGGCCGGTCACGTTGGGGAAGTACTGGATGCACGGGTGCAGGGCGTCGGCGACGGCGGCCACCCGTTGCTCCAGCGGGCACCAGTCGGGGTCGCCCAACAGCTCGTCGTCCTTGACCAGCGTGGCCCCGCCGCGGCCGAGGGCGGCGGCGACCTCGGCCGCCTCGTGGGGGCGGAGCCCCAGCGAGGGCTTGAGGATGGCGCCCACCCGCACGCCGGGCCGGGCGTCGAAGGCGGGGCCGGGGAGGAACCCGTCGGGCAGCTCGAGGCCGATCAGCCGGCACCGGGTGAAGGCGCGGGTTTCGACGCCCTCCCCCGCCACCAGGGCGGACACCAGGAGCGGGACGTTGCGGCCCCAGTTGCCCTCGGGGAACTCCAGCACGGCGATCCCGTCGTCGTCGGCCACCACCCGGCCCCGCACGAAGGCGGGGCCGTGGCGCATACCGAGCGACTCTTCGATCGCGAGCGCCTCGGCCGAGCCGTGCGGTTCGAGCTCGAAGGTGGCGCGGATCACCTCGTCAGCGTAGGAGCGCCGCCGACCCTCTCCGTTCTCGTTGCGGATCGGCGCACCGGGGTGCGCACTTCCGCAACGAGAACGGCGAGGCGAACGGCGAGGGAACGGCGAGTGCTAGGTGCCGACCGTCCAGGAGTTGAGGTACTCCACCTGCGCGGGCGTGAGCCGGTCGACCTCGACGCCCATGGTGTCGAGCTTCAATCGGGCGATCTCCTTGTCGATGTCGCGGGGCACGTCGTAGACGGCGGGCGACAGCGACGAGCCCTGCTTCAGCGCCCACTCGGCGGCCAGCGCCTGGTTGGCGAAGCTCATGTCCATCACTTCGGCGGGGTGGCCCTCGGCGGCGCCCAGGTTCACCAGGCGGCCTTCGGCGACGACGAGCACCCGGCGGTCGCCGTCGAGCAGGAACTCCTCGACCATGGGCCGCACCTCGCGGCGGCGCTCGGCGCCCGCCATCGCACCCAGCGTCTCCAGGTCGATCTCGATGTCGAAGTGGCCGGAGTTGGCCAGGATGGCGCCGTCCTTCATCACCTCGAAGTGCTCGCGTCGCAGCACGTCGCGGTTGCCGGTGACGGTGATGAAGATGTCGCCCTCGCGAGCGGCCTCGTCCATGGTGACCACGCGGAAGCCGTCCATCACCGCCTCGAGGGCGCGCAACGGGTCGATCTCGGTGACGTACACCTGGGCGCCCATGCCCCGGGCGCGAGACGCCACGCCCTTGCCGCAGTAGCCGTAGCCGGCCACGACGAGCTTGCGCCCGGCCAGCAGCACGTTGGTGGCCCGGATGATCCCGTCGAG
>JAHWLA010000195.1 GCA_019347595.1 Actinomycetota bacterium | reverse complement strand
TCTTCGACCCGCTCCAGCCCTGTCGCTGACGGCTGCTCTGCTGCCTACGACGACGGCGGGCCGAACCGAGCTCGGTATTCGCCGGGCGTGTACCCCAGGATGCGCTTGAACTGCCGGCTCAGCGAGCTCTGGTCGTAGTAGCCGCACCGGGCCGCCACCTCGGCGATGACGAGGTCGGTAGAGCGCAGAAGGGCGGCCGCGTGCTCGAGCCGCGTCCGCAAGAGCAACTGCTTCACGGCCATCCCGAGGTAACGACGCATCCGACGCTCGAGTTGCAGGGGCGTCATGCCGGCGACTGTCGCGAGCTCGGCGACGGTGAGAGGTTCTGCGTACCGCGTGCGGATGACCTCGATGACGGTGGCCACGCGGTCGAGGGATACTCCGCCGCTCGGTGCCGCCTGGAGGTCGAGCGACACGGCGGCGATCCCAGCCGCGCGGCCACGCTCGTCGCGAAGGACCACCTTGTTGGTGACGAACCAGCCCGGTGAGCCGTCGGGCCGCAGGATCAACTCGAGCTGATTTCGCACGCTTCGTCCGGTGACGAGGACCTGCCGGTCCTGTGCCTCGTACGACGCCGCCAGCTCGGGTGGGAAGAGGTCGCAGGCGCGCAGCCCCACGACGGCGGCAGGCGTCGCCCTGCCACTGCGGTCGGCGAACGCCTGGTTGACACGCACGTAGCGACCCTCGCAGTCCTTCACACAGAACATGACGTTGGGCAAGCCGTCGAAGAGCTCCACGAGCACCTCGGCGTGGCGTATGGCCAGGGACGCGGGAGCAACGGGCAAGGGCGCACGATATCTCAGTCAGGGAATCAGAGACCTCACATTTCGTGAGAGCGATACAGGAGCTCGTGCGCCGGGCGCACGGGTTGTCGAAACGACGAACCCCCACGCCGAAGGCGGCGCCCCTCTCGCGACGCTGCGACATCGCCGACGACGGTTCACAGTGGCACTACAACGCGTATTTCTGATATATCAGTCCTATGCCCGTTCCATCGCATCCGGTTACGACCGCGCTCCGGGTCGTCGGAGCCGATCTCGAGGTCCCGCTCGTCACCGGAGAGCGGCGTCGGTACGCGAACCTCGACATAGCGGCCAGCGCGCCGGCGCTCGTCGAGGTGCGGGACGCCGTCGACGCCCTCCTCCCCTGGTACAGCAGCGTGCACCGCGGCACCGGCTACAAGTCCATGGTGTGCACTGAAGCCTACGAGTGGGCCCGCACCGCGGTCCGAGACTTCGTAGGCGCCCGGGCGGACGACACCGTGGTGTTCACGCGCAACACGACGGACTCGCTCAACCTCCTGGCGGCCGCCGTGCCGAGGGGTGCGCTCGTCGTCGGCTTCGAGACGGAGCACCACGCCAACCTGCTTCCTTGGCGGCGCCACGACGTGTGCTGCCTACCCGCGCCTGCCAGCCCGGAGGACGCCGTCGAGGCACTCGATGCGGCGCTCACCTCGCGGTTGGCGCCTGGTCGGCCATGCCTGGTCGCAGTGACGGGCGCCTCCAACGTCACCGGCGAGATCTGGCCCGTCGGCGAACTTGTCGCGGTGGCCCGGCGCCACGGGGCGCGTGTCGTGCTCGATGCCGCACAACTCGCACCGCATCGCCCGGTCGACGTCGATGCGCTCGGCGTCGACTACTTGGCGCTGTCGGGCCACAAGCTGTACGCCCCGTACGGGGCAGGCGCGCTCGTCGGCCGGCCCGATTGGCTCTCGCAAGGAGAGCCGTTCCTGGCAGGTGGCGGCGCCGTCGACTTCGTCACCACCGACGACGTGCTGTGGTCGTCGTTGCCGGATCGCCAGGAGGCCGGTTCGCCGAACGTCCTGGGCGCCGTCGCTCTCGGGGTCGCGTGCCGGACGTTGCAGGCCGCGGACATGGACGAGCTCGCCGAGCACGAGGCGGTGCTCCTGGCGGATGCCGAGCGACGACTTGCCGCCGTACCGGGAGTCGAGCGCTACTCGCTGTGGGGCGAGAATCATCCCCGCATCGGCGTGGTGACGTTCAACCTGGCCGGCTACGAGCACTCGCATCTGGCGGCCGTGCTCAGCGCCGAGCACGGCATCGGGGTTCGCCACGGGTGCTTCTGCGCCCATCCCTTCATGCTCCGCCTGCTGGGCGTCGGCGACGCCTGCGCCGAGGAGATACGCGGCCGGCTCCGTGAACGTGAGCGCGTCGCCATACCCGGCGCTGTCCGCGCCAGTTTCGGCGTCGGCACGACCCAGGACGACGTGGACCGCTTGGTCGACGCGGTGTCGCGCATCGCCCGCCACGGACCGCGGTGGTCGTACGACGCCGTCGACGGCGGCGACCGCCATGTTCCCCGACCGGAAACGCGATCGGCGCCGGCGTTCCCGTTCGGCCCGGCGGCGCTCGCCTTCGGGCCGGGGCCCCACAAGGAGTGACATGAGGTCGATTGGACTCGTCGCCGAGACAAAGGACGGAGAGCGCCGCGTGGCGCTCGATCCGAGCGCGGTTGCGGCGTTGGTGGCAGCGGGCTCGTCCGTGCTCGTGGAGTCGGGTGCGGGGGCGCGGGCAGGGTTCCCGGACGATTCCTACCGGCGTGCCGGAGCGCATATCGTCCCGTCCCCCGACGACGCATGGGGTGCGGACATCGTGGTCAAGGTGAAGGAGCCCCTTCCCGGCGAATGGCGGTGGTTCCGGCCGGGGCTCACGCTGTTCGCCTACCTGCACCTCGCGGCGTCACCCGAGCTGGCTGATGCGCTGGCGTCGAACGGCGTCGATGCCGTCGCCTTCGAAACGGTGACCGACGCCACGGGGCTGCCGCTCCTGGCACCCATGAGCGAGATCGCCGGCCGGGCCGCCGCCATCGTCGGGGCGTTCCATTTGGCAGGGGGCTCCGGGGTGCTTCTCGGTGGAGCGGCCGGCGTGCGCCCGGCGCGGGTCGTCGTGGTCGGCATGGGCGTTGCGGGCTCGGTCGCGGCGCGCGGCGCGCGCGGGCTTGACGCCGAGGTGACGGGCGTCGATGTCGACCTCGCCCGTCTCCGCGCCCTGCACGTCGAGGGCGCTGTCACGGCCACGCTTGCGTCGTCCGAGAGTGCCCTCGACGACGTGATACCGGAAGCGGACCTCGTCATCGGGGCCGCTCTCGTCGCAGGCGCGCGGGCGCCCACCGTGGTGAGGGCGGAACACGTGAAGGCGATGCGGCCGGGATCGGTCGTCGTCGACCTCGCCATCGACCAAGGCGGGTGCATCGAGACTGCTCGACCGACGAGCCTCTCGGACCCCGTTTACGAGATCGACGGCGTCATCCACTACTGCGTCACGAACGTCCCGGGGCAGTACCCGCAGACGGCGACCCGGGCCCTCAGCGCCGCGGTGGCCCCACGCCTCCGGTGCCTGGCCGACGACCCTGAGCATCCGATGCTGCGGGGCGGGTGGAACGTCAGAGACGGACGCATCTCGCACCCCGTCGTGGCGGCCGCCCTCGCGCAGCACACGCCGTAAACGCCAAGCGAGCGGACGTCCCGGTAGCATCCCTGCGCTGGACTACCGAGAGGACGGGAGTGGCTCGCCCGAGCGATCGACGAACGACGGGAACGGCTCAGCGGCGACGGCGCGCCGCGGGTGCCGCGCCGTCGCCCACCTCGGACGCCTCCGTGCCGGATGCGCCGGATGCGCCGGGCGCGACGAGGACGGACGAGGCGTATGCCGAGATCAAGCGTCGCATTCTCGACCTCGAGATGGCGCCGGGAACGTCGTTCACGGAAGGCGCACTGGCTGCCGAGATGGGCCTCTCCAAGACGCCCGTGCGCGAGGCGCTCGGGCGGCTCCGACAAGAAAGGCTCGCCGATGCCGTCGCACGGTCCGGCTACCAGGTTGCTCCTGTCACCCTGAAAGAGACGCGCGACCTGTTCCAGGTGCGCATGGTGCTGGAAGCGGAGGCCGCGGCCTTGGCCGCCGAGCGCGGCGTCGACATCGAGGCACTGCTCGAGCTCGACCTGCTCTGCCGCACCAGTTACGAGCCGGGCGACCGCTCCAGCATCCTGCGCTTCCTGAAGGCGAACGCCCGCTTCCACGTGATGCTCGGCCGCCTCAGCGGCAACGAGTTCCTGGCCTCGGCGCTCGAGGGCGTGCTGGATCGGCTCCACCGGCCGTTCATCCTCGGCTTGCTCCACACCACGCGCCCCGACGACATCACGCACGGCCACATCGACCTTCTCGACGCCGTCAAGGCGGGCGACGCGCACGAGGCGCGCAAGGTGGCGGCGGCCGAGGCGACGCGTGCGCAGCGGATGGTGATCAACGGGCTCCTCGCCTCACCGGCGCTGCTGTCGACGAACCTCGGCGGCAGCGCCTCGGAGCGACAGTGACCGAAGCGATCAGGCGTCCTCCTCGAAGGCCTCGACGTCGAGGCCTATCCGGTCGAGGCCCCGCAGACCCTCACGAATCTGGGCCGCGTCGCCCACCGCGGTGACTGTCAAGCGCTGCAGGTCGACGTGGCGCGAGAAGGCGGCAATCGACTCGGCCGGCGTGGCGTCGCGCATGGCGGCGCGCACCTTGTCGAAGTAATCGTCGGGGAGCGCTTCGAGCACGGCCCTCACCAAGGCCGACGCAATTGCGGGCACGCTCTTGAACTGGATCGGCGCGACTCGATAGAGGTTGTCCACGGCCGCTTCGTATACCGGGGCGTCGATGCGGCCGGCCGCGAGGTCGCCCAGCTCGTCGAGGATGTCAGCTACTGATTCGACGGTGGCGTCGCCTTGCACGGCGCTCTCCACGCGGAACACCGCGGCGGCCCCCCGATGCTCGACGACGGCGCTCACGCCGTACGTCACCGCCTTCTGCTCCCGGAGACGACTGCTGAGACGCGACGACATGAAGCCGCCCAAGTAGTGGGTCGCCACGCGAAGACCGGCCCGGTCGTCGACGGGGACAGGAGGGCACGCGCGGCCCACGAGGAGATGGGTCTGGACGGCGCCCGGGAAGTCGACGACGCGCACAACGGCGCCCTGGCGACGGGGCTGGGCGACGAAGGGGGCGTCCCGGCTGCCGGCGCTTCCCGACCACTGCCCGAGCGACTGGCTCAGGAGTTGCTCGACGGCCACGCCGCTGAGGTCGCCGACGATGACGAGCGTCGACCCTGTCGGCGCCGCGTAGCGATGCCAGAATTGTCTGACATCCTCGGGCCG
>JAHWLA010000194.1 GCA_019347595.1 Actinomycetota bacterium | reverse complement strand
CGCATGGCGTCGGCCGCCTCGACCACGTCGGTGTAGACGTCGGGCAGGGGGCCGTCGTCGCGAACCGAGCCGCCGAGTACGAAGGGGACGCCTCGCTGCACGCACTCGTACATCACACCGCCGTCGATGTAGCCCGCCTCCACCGCCGCCGAGATCGAGCCGTAGCGGCGCACCTCGTTGATCACGCGCAGGTGGTTGGCGTGGCCGCCCTCCGACGACGTGCCCGCCTCCACCGAGATCCCGAGCGAGGTGCCCATGACGTTGGACTCGATGTCGTGGGTGGCGAAGCCGTTGCCTGCGAAGACGAGGTCGACCCAGCCCTCTCGCACGAGCCGGGCGACGTCGGGCCCGGCACCGGTGTGGATGACGGCCGGGCCGCACACGGCGAGGACGCGTCCGCCTGCCTCCTTGGCCCGGCGCACCCGGTCGGCCACGTCGGCGACGAGCAGCCCCTTGGGCTTCTCCGACGACACCTCCGAGCCCATGAACTCGAACGGGCTGTGGCCGCGCGGTCGCTCCGGCGCATACACACGCACGCCGTCGTGACCGACGACGACGCGGTCGCCGACGCGGACCCGGTGCATGGGAACGGTCCGCACGCGCCCTTCGGCCGTGACGACGAGGCCGCAGTCCATCTCCGGGTTGTCCACGTCGGTCCACCGTCCGCCGAGGCGGACGCTGGTGGGCAGGTTGGTAGTGGAGTAGAAGCCTGCGGGCAGCACGCCGTCGCGCTCGCATGCGACGAGCTCGGCGTCGGTCTGTGCCACGCGGTTGGCGCCGTGCGTCTGGAGCTCGACGAGTAGGGCCTCCAGCGAGGCGTCGGTGCCGGCCGACACCTCGAGGCGGGCGCGACTGGTGTCCACGTTGGTCCGCCCGATGTCGACGTCGAGCATCCGGTAGTCCGCCCCCGCGGCGAGGATCACGTCCATCACCTTGGCGAGGATCAGCGAGTCGATGATGTGGCCCTCGACCTCGATCACGTCGGTCGGCATCAACCCTCCTCCGTTGCCTGGCTCACGGGCACCTCCTCGGAGCCGATCGTCGGCTCCCGCTTCAGCCGGCCCTGGTGCTCGTCGTAGACGTCGCGCACGATGACCTGGATCACGCCTGCCACCGGGATGGCGAGCAGCGCTCCCAGGATGCCGAACAACTCCACCCCGCACAGCACGCTGATCAGCACGGTCAGCGGGTTCAGCTTCACCGTCCTCGACATGATCGTCACCTGGAGGACGTGGTTCTCGAACTGCTGGTAGAGCACGAAGAACACGATGGAGGCGATGCCTGCGACGGTCGAGTGGAGGAACGCGACGGCGATGGTGGGGACGGCACCGAGGGTGGCGCCGACGAGCGGGATGAGATCGGCGAAGGCCACCCACAGGGCGAGCACACCGCGGAACGGCACGTCGGCGAAGAAGAGGAACACAAAGGTGGCGATCCCGGCGATGACGCTGATGAGGAGGTTGCCCGCCATGTAGCCGGTGATGGCCTTGGCGCAGTCGCCCGCCACTTTGCGCACGTGCTCGCGCCGGTGGGGCGAGACCAGGTTCAGCATGCCTGCCGTCGTCTTCGGCCCCTCGAGGATCATGAGGAAGGCGAGCACGAGGATCGTGAGCCCGGCGGCCGTGGCGTTCCCGACGCTGCGCAGGATGTCGACGCTGTTGCGCCCCAGTTGATTCAGCCCCTCGCGGAGGCGGTCCTGGCTCTCCTCGATCCGCGTGTCGAGGTCGTAGCGCTGCACCAGCTCGCCGATGGGCCCGCGCCCCGCCTTGGCGTCGGCCACGTACTCGGGGAAGTTGTCGCTGAAGTGCTGGGCCTGGTCGACCAGGGGGCTGATGAACGTGTAGAGCAGCGCGCCGAGTGCGCCGATGCCCGTCACGAACACGACCAGGGTGGCGACCGCCCGACGCATGCGGGCCTTGCGGACGAGGAAGTCGACCGACGGCGTCAGCACCACGGCGAAGAAGCCTGCGATGACGACCCACGTCACGATGCGGGCCAACTCGCGCAGGAGGCCCAGCCCCAACCAGGCCAGGAGGACGGCGAGGATGGTGGCGAAGATCACGCGCCACGGGATCGCTGTCCGTTCTCCTGACGCGGGCATCACGGGCCAGCGTAGCGACGGGCTAACCTCGCCCACGCCATGGGCCAGCCGATCACCGTCGTCCAGAAGCGCACCACCCGACCAGGTGTCGTGCGCTTCGATCTCAACCGCAGCCTCACCGGGATGGGCCACGAGCGCTATCGCGCCGGCGGCGAGATCACCGGCCAACGCCCGCCGGACGAGGTGGCCCGCCGCCTGTTCGCGCACGGCGGCGTGGAGGCCGTGCACGTCTATTCCAACGAGGTCACCGTGGAGCTGTCGCCGGGCGCCGACGCCGCCGGGCTGCGCGAGGCGTTGGAGGAGCTGTTCATCCACTACACCGAGGGCGTCAGCCCCTCGATCCCGTAGGGGCGGTCCATGTCGGGTGATCCGTGGGCAGCGGTCCTGGAACGCCTGGACGACGCTGCCAAGCTGACCGGCCTCGATCCCGACATCCACCGCCTGCTGCGCACGCCGCGTCGCGTGCTCGAGGTGGCGGTTCCCGTCCGCATGGACGACGGTCGCGTGGAGGTGTTCACCGGGTGGCGGGTCCATCACGACACCACGAGGGGGCCGGCCAAGGGAGGCATCCGCTTCCATTCCGACGTCGACGCCCGCGAGGTTGCCGCGCTCGCCGCGGGCATGACGTTCAAGACGGCGATCGTGGGGCTGCCCTTCGGGGGCGCCAAGGGCGGCGTGCGCTGCGACCCGACTCGGTTGTCCCTGGGCGAGCTCGAACGGCTGACCCGCCGCTACACGCTGGAGATCTCGCCGCTCCTGGGGCCGGACAAGGACGTCCCCGCCCCCGATGTCAACACCGACGGCCGAGTGATGGCCTGGCTCATGGACACGCTGTCGATGCTGCGGGGGGAGCTCCTGCCCGGGTCCGTGACGGGCAAGCCGCTGTCGATCGGCGGGACCCGCGGGCACGCGGGGGCCACGTCGACGGGCGTGCTGCTGGCGACCCGGGCTGCGTTCTCGGCGTTGGAACTGCCGTTCACGGGCAGTCGTGCCGTCATCCAGGGCTTCGGCAAGGTGGGCGGTCCGCTGGCGTTCCTGTTGTCGTCGGCCGGCATGCGGGTCGTGGCGGTGAGCGACGTGGGCGGCGCCGTCTACAACCCGGGCGGCCTCGACCCCTCGGCACTGGCCGACCACGCCGCGCATGCGGGCACGGTGGCGGGCTTCGACGGGGGCGACGAGATCGACGCCGACGACATCTGGGCCATCGAGTGCGAGCTCGTCGTCCCCGCCGCGCTGGCGGGTGCCATCGACGAGCAGGTGGCCGAGCGCCTGGAGACCCGGGTGATAGTGGAGGCGGCCAACGGCCCCACCACGCCCGCCGCCGACCCCGTGCTGGAGCGGCGGGAGGTCGTGGTGGTGCCCGACATCCTGGCCAACGCAGGCGGCGTGACCGCCTCGTACTTCGAGTGGGCGCAGAGCCGGCAGGGCTACGCGTGGGACGACGAGCTGGTGGCCAAGCGGCTGCGTTCGATGATGGACGACGCGTTCCAGGCGGTGTGGGGTAGGGCGGAGACCCTCGACGTGTCGCTGCGCCGGGCGGCGTTCGCATTGGCCGTCGAGCGGTTGGCCGAGGCGATCTCCGCTCGCGGCCTGTTCCCGTAGGCGACGTTCGGGGTTCGTCCGGGATCGGGGTGGAAATATTTTCCCAGGCTAATTAGTTTGGGAAAGTAATGACGCCGACGGCTGCTCCCATCGCTTCTGCTCGTGACCTGACCGGCGTCGCCTCGCGGATGCGCATGGTCGTGATGCGCCTGGCTCGCCGCGTGCGGCAGGAAGCGTTGGGAGGAGACGTGAGCTTCTCCATGCTGACGGCGCTCGCCACCGTGGAGCGGCGCGGGGCGGTGACCCTGGGCGAACTGGCGGCGGCCGAGCGGGTCCAGCCGCCGAGCATGACGAAGATCGTGGCCCGCCTCGAGGAGCTGGGCTTGGTGGTCCGTGAGGTCGATCCCGACGATCGTCGCGTGGCCCGCGTCCACGCGACTCGAGACGGCCGGCGGCTGGTGGAGCGGAGCCGCTCGCGGGGCAGCGCCTACATCGCGGGCCGGCTGGCGACGCTGGCGCCCGAGGAGCGCGCCGTGGTCGAGGCTGCCCTGCCCGTGCTGGAACGACTGCTGGAGCACGACGAGTGACGCGCGTGCGGGCGGTTTCGCGCCGGACGTTCCGATCGCTCGGGGTTCGCAACTACCGGCTGTTCTTCGTGGGACAGGTGGTGTCGCAGACGGGCACGTGGATGCAGTCGGTGGCGCAGGCGTGGCTGGTGCTGCGGCTCACCGACAGCGGCTCCGCAGTGGGCATCGTGACCGGGCTTCAGTTCCTGCCCATGCTGCTGGCGGGCGTGTGGGGCGGCGCCCTGGTCGACCGGGCCGACAAGCGGCGCGTGCTGATCGCCACGCAGGCGTGCATGGGGTCGGTGTCGCTGGGCCTGGCGCTCGCCGCCGCGGGAGACGCCGCGGAGCTGTGGATGGTCTACGTGGCGGCGTTCCTGTTCGGGTCGGTGAACGTGCTCGACGTGCCCGCCCGGCAGTCGTTCGTGACGGAGATGGTGGGCTCCGACGGGTTGCCCAACGCCATCGCCCTCAACAGCGCCATCTTCAACGGGACGCGCGTCGTGGGGCCGGCGCTGGCCGGGTTCTTGATCCTGGGCGCCGACCTGTGGTTGTGCTTCTTGTTCAACGCCGTGTCGTACGCCGCGGTGATCGTGGCGCTCGTCGCCATGCGGACCGAGGAGCTGACGCGGACGGCCGTGGTGGGTCGGGAGCCCGGCCAGATCCGTGCGGGGCTGCGGTACGTGTGGTCGTCTGTGGAGCGGCGATGGATTCTCATCCTGGTGGCGGTGGTGGGGACGTTTTCCTTCAACTTCGCCGTGGTGCTCCCGCTGCTGGCGCGGGACACGTTCGACGCCGGCGCGGGGACGTTCGGGTTGCTGTCGGCGTCGATGGGCGTGGGGGCCTTCGTCGGCGCCCTTGCCTCGGCCGGGTTCGGGCGGCCCTCGCCCGTCCGGTTGGTGCGGACATGCACCGCCACGGCCGTGCTCATGGTGGCGTCGGCGAGATCGGAAGAGC
>JAHWLA010000020.1 GCA_019347595.1 Actinomycetota bacterium | reverse complement strand
CGACGACGCCCTGGAGACGACGCGCCTCGATCAGGCGCTGAAGTGGGCGTGGGTGCTCGTCATCATCTCGGCCATCGGCCTCCCGCTGTACTGGCTGCGTGAGCCGGGCCGGCAGGCCGGCGCGGCGAACGGCTTCGACAAGCGGGCCATCCAGCGCGGCTTCATCCTCTTCCAGCCGTCGGACTCGCCGGTGCCCGCGGGCAACGTCGGCCACTTCGGCTGCGGCGGCTGCCACGGCACCGAAGGGCAGGGCGGCGTGGCTCGCTACGCCATGCCCAACCCACTCGACCCGTCCGCGCCGCCCCGGCAGGTGCAGTGGATCGCCCCCGAGCTGAAGACGGTCACCCTCCGCTACACCGACGACCAGATCCGCTCGGTCCTCGTCTACGGCAGGCCCAACACGCCCATGCCGCCGTGGGGCGTGCTCGGCGGCGGCCCCATGAACGACCAGCAGATCGACGACCTCATCGCCTATCTGCACAGCATCCGGCCCGATCCGACCGAGGTGCAGCAGGAGAACCTCGCCGAGTACGGCACCGACGGCGCGGCCCTGTTCGAGGCGTTCTGCGGGCGGTGCCACACCAAGGGCTGGAGCATCGGCGAGCCCGAGGAGACGGGGGGTGGCGCCTTCGGGCCCAGCCTCCTGGCCGGCGCCACGATCAACCAGTTCCCCGACATCGAGTCCCACATCGAGTTCGTGGCCACGGGGTCGCAGTACGCCAAGCCCTACGGCACACGGGGTGTCGGCGGCAACGAAGCGGGCGGCATGCCCGGCTTCGGGAACCTGCTGACGCCCGAACAGTTGCGGGCGGTCGTCGAGTACGAGCGGAGCCTGTGATGGAGAACCTGCTTCTGGCCGCCCTCCAGTGGGACCCCACAATCCGCGGGGCGGTCATCGTCGTCACCGCCGTGCTCATCCTGTGCGGCAGCGTCTACATGCTCCTCGCCACCAACTCCGGCGCCCGCCTCGGGTTCCTGCTGGCGGTGGCCGGGCTGAGTGGCTGGCTGTTCCTGATGTCGGGCATCTGGATGGTCTTCGGCATCGGGTTGAAGGGCCGGCCCAACGAATGGGTGACGCAGGAGATCATCACCGGCAGGGTCGAGCAATCGACGATCGAGCGCATGGTCGGCTTCCCCGAGGGCTGGGACAAGCTCGAGGGCGGTGCGTTGGCCGACGCCCAGGCGGCGGCCGACCAGGCGCTGGCCCCCAGCGAGACGGTGGCCCACTCGGCGCACGGGACGCAGGAGGAACCCGAGGAGCCGGAGTTCCCGCCGCCGTTCAAATCGCCCACCGACTACGTGTTCCAGGACGGCTACCGCATCGGCGGCGACAACGAGCTGTTCACCATCGGGAGCCACAAGTTCTACTTCCGGCACTCCCCGCACTATGCGGTGGTCCAGGTGCGTCCGGCGGTGAAGCAGCAGGCGGCGCCGGGCGAGATCGTGCGACCGCAGCCCGACACGTCGCAGCCGTTGACCACCGTGGTGATGCTGCGCGACCTCGGCAGCGTCCGCCTGCCTCCGTTCATCATGCTGCTGACGACCGGCACGGTGTTCTTCCTGACGTGCTACGTGCTGCACCAGCGCGACAAGGAGATCATGCGGGCTCGGACGGCGTCGGCGACGGCGTAGGGTCTGGGATGCACATCCGGTACGGCGATCGAGGAGGACGGCGGTGAGCGACTACCTGCCGATCTTCTGCATGCTCGTGCTGGCCACGTTGTTCGCGGGCCTGTCGTTCATGGCGTCGGGGCTGTTCGCCCCCCGCAAGCCGACGGCCGCCAAGGAAGCGCCCTACGAGTGCGGGATCGTTCCCACCCGCGAGCCCGCCGAGCGCTTCCCGGTGCGCTTCTACCTGGTGGCGATGATCTTCATCATCTTCGACATCGAGATCATCTTCCTCTACCCGTGGGCGATCATCGCCGACGAGCTGGCGCTGTTCGGGCTCATCGAGATGGTGGTGTTCGCCGTCGCCGTGTTCGTGTCGTTTGTGTACCTCATCAGCAACGGCGCCCTCGACTGGGGCCCGGCCAAGCGGCTGCCCAGCGGGCGCACGACGGAATCGACGGTCCGGCGTGTCAGCCGGCCCGCCGCCTAGGAGGACCGTGTGGGCCTCGACGACCTGAACCACAACTTCATCACCGGCAACCTGGAGAATGTCGTGAAGTGGGCGCGCAAGAACAGCGTGTGGCCCGCCACCTTCGGCCTCGCCTGCTGCGCCATCGAGATGATGGCGACGGGCGCCGCCAACTTCGACATCAGCCGGTTCGGGATGGAGGTGTTCCGGGCCTCGCCGCGTCAGGCCGACCTGATGATCGTGGCGGGCCGGGTGTCGCAGAAGATGGCCCCGGTGCTGCGCCAGGTCTACGACCAGATGATGGAGCCCAAGTGGGTCATCTCCATGGGCGTGTGCGCATCGAGCGGTGGCATGTTCAACAACTACGCCATCGTGCAGGGCGTCGACCAGGTGGTGCCCGTCGACGTCTACGCCCCCGGCTACCCGCCCGGCCCCGAAACGCTGCTGCACGCCATCATCACGCTGCACGAGAAGATCGCCGCCGGTGAGCTCACGCGTCGTCAGCCGATCCTGCTGGGCGGCGCCCGGTGAGCGACGAGACGGTGGTCGACGAGGCGCCCGAGGTGGAGGCAGCTAGCGCTACCGAACCCGAGCCCGAGCTCGTGCACGGCGCCCCGGTGGTGTGGGCACGGGGAATGCAGGTGGCGTTTCCGGCGCTCGATGCCTACTACGACACGGTGGGAGCGCTGAAGGCCGACGGCTTCGACTTCTGCGCCGACCTCACCGCGGTGGACTATCTGGTCCACGGCCCCCGCCCCCTGCCCGCCGGTATCGATCCCGAGCGCTTCGAGGTCGTTGTCAACCTCCTGTCGATGTCGGCCCACCGGCGTATCCGCCTCCGGGCGCAGGTGCCTGCTGCCGAGCCGGTGGTGCGGTCGCTGTTCGAGCTCTACCCCGGCACGGAGGCCATGGAGCGCGAGGCGTTCGACATGTACGGCATCCGCTTCGAGGGCCACCCCGACCTGACCCGCATCCTCATGCCCGAGGACTGGGAGGGGCACCCCCTGCGCAAGGACTACTCCGTCGGTCGCGTGCCCGTGCAGTTCAAGGCCGCCCCGGCGGCCCGATAGATGGTCACGGGTCCCGTCGCCGTCGGCTCCTCCCCGCTGGGGCCCCGCCCCCAGCGGGTCCCGTCCGTCGGCGCCGGCCATTCCCGCGCGCTGAAAGGAACCGGCCTCCGGCCGGATCGTCTGTCATGAGCGACTACGTACCGACGGTGGAGACGTCCGAGGGCGCGCAGGAAATGCGGCCGCGCTCGGCCACCGACCCCATGGAGCTCTTGCGCGAGCAGGGCGCCGTCCTCCGACTGCCCGAAGGCGTCAACGTCGACCCCGCCGACATGGACGTGGAGGCGGGGGAGGACGACACCATGATCATCAACATGGGGCCGCAGCACCCGTCGACCCACGGCGTGCTGCGCGTCATGTTGGAGCTCGACGGCGAGACCGTGCTGCGCAGCAAGCCGGTCATCGGGTACCTGCACACGGGCATGGAGAAGACCCAGGAAGACCTGATGTACGTGCAGGGGAGCACGAACGTCACCCGCATGGACTACCTGGCCAACTTCTTCAACGAGGCCGTCTTCTCGTGGGCGGTGGAAGACCTCCTCGGCGTCGAGGTGCCACCGCGGGCGACGTGGATACGCATGCTCATGTGCGAGCTCAACCGGGTGTCGTCGCACCTGTTGTTCATGGCGACCAACGGCATGGACATCGGCGCCACATCGATGATGATCTACGGCTGGCGCGAGCGCGAGCTGGTGCTGTCGTTCTTCGAGGCCGTCACCGGCCTGCGCATGAACTACAACTACATCCGGCCCGGCGGCGTGGCCGCCGACCTCCCCGACGGGTGGGAGGACCACGTCCTCAGCCTGTGCGACGCCATCCCGCCGCGGCTCGATCAGTACGACACACTGCTCACCGAGCAGCCGATTTTCCGTGACCGCACCGAGGGCGTCGGCGTGATCACCGCCGAGCAGGCCATGGCGCTGTCGGCCAGTGGCCCGGTGCTGCGCTCGACGGGGGCGTCGTGGGACCTGCGCCGCGACATGCCGTACTGGTTCTACGACGAGGTCGAGTTCGACGTTATCGTCGGCAGCTACGGCGACGCCTTCGACCGCTATGCCGTGCGCCTCAACGAGATGCGCGAGTCGCTCCGCATCGTGCGCCAGATCGTCGAGAAGATGCCGAAGGGCGACTACCGGGTGCAGGACAAGAAGGTGACGCCGCCGCCCCGGGCGCGCATCGACGAGTCGATGGAGGCGTTGATCCACCACTTCAAGCTGTTCACCGAGGGCTTCAAGGTGCCCCCGGGGGAGACGTACGTCGCCGTCGAGGCGCCCCGAGGCGAGCTCGGTTGCTACCTGGTGGCGGACGGGTCGAGCAAGCCCTACCGATGCCACATCCGCGACGCCTCGTTCGCCAACCTCCAGACCCTGCCGGTGATGCTGCGGGGCGGGTTCGTGGCCGACGCCGTGGCCGTCATCTCCTCGATCGACCCGGTGATGGGCGGGGTGGACCGCTGATGGCTCGTCTCACGCCGGAGAACGTGACCCGGGCGCGGGAGACGATCGCGCTGTACCCGCAGACGCGCTCGGCGCTGATCCCCTTGCTGCATCTGGCCCAGGAGCAGGACGGCTGGCTCACGCCGGACGGTATCGGGCACGTGGCCGAGCTGCTCGACCTCACCCCGGCCGAGGTGTACGGGACGGCGTCGTTCTACGACATGTTCTTCACCGAGCCGGTCGGCAAGCACCTGGTGTCGATCTGCACCAACATCGCCTGCTTGCTCAACGGCGGCTACGAGCTGCTGGAGCACGCCGAGCAGTCGCTCGGCGTGAAGGCGGGCGCGACCACGCCCGACGGCGAGTTCACCTTGGAAGAGGTGGAGTGCATCGCCCTGTGTGGCAACGCCCCGTGCCTGGCCGTCAACTGGCGCTTCTTCGGCGACGTGACGCCCACCCGTTTCGACGAGCTGGCCGCCGGCCTGCGGGCCGGGCAGTTGGCCGAGGAGGTGCCGCCCCACGGCACGCTCAACCGGGTGTGGCGCACGGTGGGGCTGGTGGCCGGTGTGCCGGCCGAAGGACGCGTCGCCGTGCAGGACGCGCCGGCTGTCGCCGAGGCCGAGCCGCCCGCCGACACGGTGAAGGACCAACGCGGCCAGCGTGAGCCCGCCGACGAGCAGGCCACCGAGGACGCCGCGGCCGAAGCCGACGCCGTGGAAGGCTCCGACGAAGGGGCGGCCGAATGACCCCCCGCCGCACCGACCACCACCCCGGAATTGGGATGCAAAACGGTCGCTACAGCGACCGTTTTGCAGACCGGAACCTCGCGGGGGTGTCGCCGACCACCGGCGGCCTCGGAACCGGCATACGAGATGCGCGCCCTGGCGACCGTTTTGCATCCCAATTCGGAGCGGGCGGGGGGGAGGGCTGATGGCGGTCACCGACGCCGCCCCCATCGTCACCCGCCGGGTGGGGCTGGCCGAGTCGTGGACGCTGAAGTCGTACCTCGACAACGGCGGCTATGCCGGGCTGCGCAAGGCGCTCACCATGTCGCCCGAGCAGATCACCCAGGAGGTCATCACCTCCAACCTGCTGGGCCGGGGCGGCGCCGGGTTCGAGGCGGGCAAGAAGTGGTCGATGCTGCGCCAGGCGCAGCCCGTCTACCTCGTCGTCAACGGCGACGAGAGCGAGCCGGCGACGTTCAAGGACCACATGCTGATCGAGTGCGATCCGCACCAACTCATCGAAGGCGTCGTCATCTGCGCCTACGCCATCGGCGCCGCCCAGGCCTTCATCTACGTGCGCGGCGAGTTCGCCCTCGGGCTGGAGCGCGTGCAGGCCGCGCTCAACGAGGCTTACGCCCACGGCGCTGTCGGCAAGGGCATCTTCGGCTCGGGGTTCGATCTCGACGTCGTGGTGCACCCGGGCGCAGGCGCCTACATCTGCGGGGAGGAGACGGCGCTCATCGAAAGCCTGGAGGGCAAGCGCGGCTTTCCCCGCATCAAGCCCCCGTTCTTCCCGGCCGCCATCGGCCTCTACGGCGCGCCCACCGTCGTCAACAACGTCGAGACGCTCTCCAACCTGCCGTGGATCGTGGAGAACGGCGGGGCTTCTTTCGCCGCGCTGGGCGAGGGCCGCTCCACCGGAACGCGCATCTTCTCGCTGTCCGGGCACGTCAACCGGCCGGGGAACTACGAGGTCGAGATGTCGAAGACGACGTTCCGCGACCTCGTGGAGCACTACGGCCAAGGCGTGCGCCTCGACCGCCAGGTGAAGGCGTTCATTCCCGGCGGCGCGTCGGCGCCGTGGTTCGGCCCCGACCAGCTCGACATGCCGCTGTCGCAGGAGCAGGTCGGCGCGGCCGGTTCGATGCTCGGTTCAGGCGCCGTCACGATCATGGACGACACCACGTGCATGGTTCGGGCCGCGTGGCGCATCACCCGGTTCTTCCACCGCGAGTCGTGCGGGCAGTGCACGCCGTGCCGCGAGGGCAGCGGCTGGGTGGAGAAGATCATGCGCCGGATCGAGGAGGGCGCCGGGCGCGAGGAAGACCTCGACCTCCTGCTCGACGTCTGCGACAACATCGCCCCGGGCTTGTCGTGGCCGCCGCAGCAGACGACGATCTGCGTGCTGGGGCCGTCGATCCCGTCGTCGGTGGTGTCGGGCATCCGTATGTTCCGCGACGAGTTCCTGCTGCACATCAAGGAAGGTGCCTGCCCGCATGGCTGAGGCGACGACCGAGACGGTCACCATCACGGTCGACGGGACGCAGATCGAGGCGCGCCCCGGCGAGCTGGTGATCGCGGCGGCCGAGCGGGCCGGCGTCTACATCCCCCGCTTCTGCTACCACCCGCGGATGCGCCCGGTGGGCATGTGCCGGATGTGCCTGGTCGAGGTCAAGGGGCCGCGCGGCTTCGCCCTCCAGCCCGCCTGCTTCATCCCCGTCGCCGACGGCCAGGAGGTCGTCACAACTTCGGACAAGGTGAAGAAGGCGCAGGACGGGGTCCTCGAGTTCCTCCTCATCAACCACCCGCTCGACTGCCCGGTCTGCGACAAGGGCGGCGAGTGCCCGCTCCAGGACCAGACGCTCACGTTCGGCCCGGGCGAGACGCGCTTCGTCGAGGAGAAGCGGCACTGGGAGAAGCCGATCGCCCTGTCGGAGCTCGTCTACATCGACCGTGAACGGTGCATCCAGTGCGATCGCTGCACGCGCTTCGCCGACGAGATCGCGGGCGACCCGCTCATCGAGTTCGTGGGCCGGGGTGACCACATCGAGGTCAACACCTTCCCCGATCAGCCGTTCTCCTCGTACTTCTCGGGCAACACGGTGCAGATCTGCCCGGTCGGTGCGCTGCTCGCCCGGCCGTACCGCTTCCGAGCCCGGCCGTGGGACCTCGAGCAGGTCGAGAGCACGTGCACGCAATGCGCCGTGGGGTGCCGCATCGCCGTCCAGTCCTCGGGTACAGAGCTCACCCGCTACATCGGCATCGACAGCGATCCCGTCAACCACGGGTGGCTGTGCGACAAGGGCCGCTTCAGCTACGAGGCGACCAACAGCACCGAGCGCGTCACCACACCCCTCGTCCGCAAGGGCGACGAACTGGTGGAGGCCTCGTGGGGCGAGGCGCTCGGCGTGGTGGCGAACGGCCTCGACAACGCCCGCCGCGTCCACGGCTCGTCGGCCGTCGCCGTGCTGGGCGGCGCTCGCCTTCCCAACGAGGACGCCTACGCGTGGGCCAGGTTGGCCAAGGGCGTGCTCGGCACCGACAACGTCGACTGCCAGTTGGGCGACGGCTTGCCCGCCGAGGCGGTGCTCGGCCTGCCTCGCGCCACCATCGACGAGACGTGTGCGGCCTCCGCCGTGGTGCTTCTGGCGCCCGACATCAAGGAAGAGCTGCCCGTCCTCTATCTCCGGCTGCGGGCCGCCGCCGTCGACCACGGCGTGCCGCTGATCGAGCTGAGCCCGCACGGCACCGGCCTGTCGCGCTACGCCCGCGCCAGCCTCGCCTACCGACCGGGCGAGGCGCCTGCGCTGGCCCGGGCACTGGTGGCCGATGCCGATGCCACGGGCGATGTCGCCGGTGTTGCGGTCGCGGCGGTGAACGAAGCACGGGCCGCTCTGCGCGACGCCGGTGAGAACGTGGTCGTCGTCCTGGGCCGGCCCTCGCTGGCCGAGTCGGGCGAGTCGATCGCCGACGCCGCCGCGGCATTGGCGGGCCGTCCCGGCGTGCGCTTCCTCCCGGCCTTGCGCCGGTCGAACGTGCACGGCGCCCTCGACATGGGGCTGGCCCCCGGCGTGCTGCCCGGGCGGGTATCGCTCGACGCCGGCCAGGGCTGGTTCCGTGACGCCTGGGGGCGCGTCCCCGAGGCTCGCGGTATGGGCGCCTCCGAGATCGTGGCCGCCGCCGCCGAGGGCCGTATCCAGGCCTTGGTGCTCCTGGGCGCCGACCCCGCCTGTGACTTCCCCGATCGCCGCCTGGCTCGTGAGGCGGTCGCCGGTGCCGGGTTCGTGGTCGCCGTCGACACCTTCCTCACCGAGTCGTCGCGTCATGCCGACGTCGTGCTGCCCGCCGCGGCGTTCGCCGAGCGCCCGGGGACGACGACCAACCTGGAAGGGCGCGTCACCCGACTGGGGCAGAAGATCGTGCCCCCTGGCGTGGCATGGCCCGACTGGATGATCGCCGTGGAGTTGGCCCACCGGCTGGGCGACGACCTCGGCGTCGAATCGCTCGGCGACATCTGGGACGAGCTGTGCCGACTGGCGCCCTCGCATGCCGGCCTGACCCGAGACGTCCTCTCGTACCGCGAGTACCGCGACGGGATCGTGGCGCCGCCGGCGCTCGACGCCCACGGTGCGCCCGATCCCGCCATCGCCACCGACGCCTCGGCCGGTGCGAGCACCAGCGTCCCCGCCGACGTCGACCCCGCCGCCACGCCCGGCCTGCTCGCGGTGGAGACCCAAGGCGACCCGTCGACCGCCATCGACCCCGCCGACGGAGCAGACGCCGCCGACGCCTCCGACGCCGCCGACGCGGACGACGAGGGCGACGACGAAGCTGCACCCGCCCTGCAGGCGCCGCCGCTGCTGACCTTCGAGCCCGGCGAGGTCACGGCCGACACGCCGCCCCTCGACGGCTACGCCCTCCGCCTGGTCACCTCCCGGCCGCTGTACGACGCGGGCACCATCACGCAGATGTCGCCCTCATTGGCCGCCCTCGGGCGGACCACCGTGTTGCGGGCCAACCCCTACGACCTCGACCGGCTCGGCTTGGGCAACGGCGGGCGGGTGCGCGTGCGTTCCAAGCACCGGGGCGGCTTCGTGGTGGAAGCGGTGCCCGACATGGCGGTGCCGCGAGGCTCGGTGTGGGTCCCGTTCAACCCCGTGGGCGACGGCGCCGCCGAGCTCATCGACGCCACCCAGCCCGTGAACGACGTCCGCGTGGAGACCGTCTGATGCGCGGCGGCCGGGTCCTGTCAGCCGAGCGGTATGCGGAATCGACCTGCGGTCGATGCTGGGAGGGATCGTGAACGCGCTGCTGGCCGTGGGCGATCCGCTCTTCCGTGACGGCGTCGACTTCACCGTCGTCGCCATCGTCATCGCCAAGACGCTGCTCACCTTCGCCGTGCTGATGGTCGCCGTGCTCTTCATGGTGTGGTTCGAGCGCAAGGTCATCTCCGACATGCAGAACCGCATCGGTCCCAACCGGGCCGGGCCGTGGGGCCTGCTCCAGACCCTGGCCGACGGCATCAAGCTGTTCTTCAAGGAGGACCTGCTGCCCGACCGGGCCGACCGAGCCATCTTCCGCCTGGCGCCCTACCTCTCGGCCGTCCCCGCCTTCCTGGCCTTCGCCATCGTGCCCCTGGGCGGCACGGTGACCATCGCGGGCCGCCAGACCTATCTGCAGCTCGCCGACCCGCCGATCGGCATTCTCTTCCTCCTCGCCACCTCGGCGGTCGCCGTGTACGGCGTGATGCTGGCGGGGTGGGCGTCGGGCTCGAAGTACCCGCTGCTCGGCTCGGTGCGCGCCTCCGCGCAAATGGTCTCCTACGAGGCGGCGCTGGGCCTGTCGATCGCCGCTGTCGTCCTCATCACCGGCTCGCTCTCGACGCAGGACATCGTGCAGTCGCAGGGCGGGTTGCTCGACTGGAACATCCTGCGCCTCGGCGGCCTGCCCTTCGCCATCTTCCTGATCGCGGCGACGGCCGAGCTCAACCGGCCGCCGTTCGATCTCGTCGAGGCCGAGCAGGAGCTCGTGGGCGGGTTCCACACCGAGTACTCGTCCATCCGCTTCGCGCTGTTCTATCTCGCCGAGTTCATGAACACCGTCACCATGTCGGCCATCGTCGTCACGCTGTTCCTCGGCGGTCCTGTCGGCATCGACATCCCCGTCATCGGCAAGGTCTCGCCGGTGTGGTTCGTGCTCAAGCTGTTCGTCTTCCTGTTCGGCTACGTGTGGCTGCGGGCGACCCTGCCCCGCTTCCGCTACGACCAGCTCATGGACCTCGGGTGGAAGCTCCTCATTCCGGCGTCGCTCTTCTGGCTGCTCGTCCTGGCCGGCATGCGGGTCGACGCCACCTACGGCTTCGCCGTGTTCTTCGGCGGCCTTGCCATGGCGCCCGTGCTGCTACGCGCCGTCTCCATCGGCCACGACAGCGCCGATGTCGAGCATTCGGCCACCAGGCGACTGCGGGAGGTGAGGTAATGGGCTACTTCGGCGGCTTCCGCGTCACCTTGAAGACGATGCTCGAGGACCGGGTGACGGTCCAGTACCCCGAGGACAAGCGCCCGAAGCCGGAGCGCTTTCACGGCCGCCACGTGCTCAACCGGTACGAGGACGGCATGGAGAAGTGCATCGGGTGCGAGCTGTGCGCGGGCGTGTGCCCGGCCCGGTGCATCTACGTGCGCGGCGCCGACAACCCGCCCGAGGCGCCGGTCTCGCCCGGCGAGCGGTTCGGCTTCGTCTACGAGATCAACTACCTCCGCTGCATCCACTGCGACCTGTGCGTGGAGGCGTGCCCGACCGAAGCCATCACCGAGACCAAGCTGTTCGAGTTCTCCTTCACCAACCGGCGCGACGCCATCTACACCAAGGACGAGTTGCTGGTCGACGACGACGGCAAGCCTCGGGACCTCCCGTGGGAGGACTGGCACCCCGGCGACGACGAGCACACCTCGGCGTGGATGCGGGCCACGTCGCCGTCGGGCTCGGCCGAGTACGAGGGCCAGGTGCAGTGGTCGGGCGAGCTCGGCTACGGCGTGCGCTCGTCCGAGGACGGGCAGAACCCTGCGCAGCCGCACCCGTCGGAGGGCGACCACGTCGACACGGCCGACGCCGAGCAGCCGGAGGCCCACCACTGATGCTGGCCACTGTGCTGGGTGCGGCCACCAAGGTCGACATCGGCGTGTTCGCCGTCTCCGCCGCCATTGTCCTGTCGGGCGCCATCGGCGTGGTCGTCTCCGGCAACCCGGTGCACGCGGCGCTGTCGCTGGTCGCCACCCTGTTCGGGATCGCCGTGCTGTTCGTCGCCCAGGAGGCGCACTTCCTGGCCGCCGTGCAAGTGATCGTCTACGCGGGCGCCATCGTCGTGCTGTTCCTGTTCGTGATCATGCTCCTCGGCGTCGACCGTGAAGAGGATGTCGACGAGGAACGCCTGCGGGGGCAGCGTCCCATGGCGCTCTTCCTGGGACTGCTCGTGCTGGGCGAGGTGCTCTTCCTCGGCAGCGCCCAGTGGGCGACCGGGGCTGAAGGCGTGGCCGGGGCTGCCGACGCCCCGGGGGAGAACATCGCCCTGCTGGCCCGCTCGATCTTCACCCGTTACCTGCTGGCCTTCGAGATCACCGCGGTGCTGCTGGTGATCGCCGTGGTGGGGGCCGTCGTGCTCGCCCGCCGCCCGCCGCAGGAGATCCCCGAGGACGACGAGGTGAGCGCATGACCGCCCCCCTGGTCTCGCCCGCCCACCCGAACCTGCGTACGAACCGCGCTGTTTTGCGGCGCGATTCGCACGCAAGTTCGGCGGTTGGGGGTGCGAGCCGATGACCCTGGGTGCCGACTGGTACCTCAGCCTGGCGGCCGCGCTGTTCACGATCGGCGCCGTCGGGCTGCTCATCCGGCGCAACGTGCTCGTCATGTTCATGTGCATCGAGCTCATGCTCAACGCCGTCAACCTCACCTTCGTCACCTACGCCCGCAAGCTCAACGACATCGGCGGCCAGTCGCTCGTCTTCTTCGTGCTGGTGGTGGCGGCGGCCGAGGTGGTGGTCGGACTCGGCATCATCGTGTCGATCTTCCGCCGGCGCACCGAGGCCACGGCCGACGACCTCAACCTCCTGAAGGGCTGACCGCGCGCACGCCATGAACGCCGCCTACTTCATCCCCGCCCTGCCCCTGGCCGGGTTCCTCATCCTCGTGTTCTTCGGCCGCCGCATGGGCGAGCCGGGAGCCGGGTGGCTGGCGACCTCCGCCATCGGGGGCTCGTTCCTCGCCACCCTCGTCACCTTCGCCGACCTGTGGTCGCAGCCTGCCGACGCCCGATCCGTCACCAAGGGGATGTTCACCTGGGTGGCGTCGGGCGCGCTGAACGTCGAGGCCGCTCTGTTGATCGACCCACTGTCGATCACCATGTGCCTGTTCGTCACCGGCGTCGGCACCCTGATCCACCTCTACTCGATCGGCTACATGCACGGCGACGAGCGGTACTCGCGCTTCTTCGTCTACCTCAACCTGTTCGCCTTCTCCATGCTCATGCTGGTGCTGGGCGACAACATGCTCGTCACCTTCCTGGGCTGGGAGGGCGTGGGCGCCTGCTCGTACCTGCTCATCTCCTTCTGGTTCGAGCGCGAATCGGCGGCCGTGGCCGGCAAGAAGGCGTTCGTCACCAACCGGGTGGGCGACTTCGGGTTCATGGTGGCGATGTTCCTCGTGTTCAGCGCTACCGGCTCGCTGGCCTACGTCGATATCGGCAATGCCGCCCACGACCTGGCCTCGGTGACCGCGGGCGGCATCGCCCTCATGCTCCTGCTCGGCGCGTGCGGCAAGTCGGCGCAGCTCCCGCTCTACGTGTGGCTGCCCGACGCCATGGAAGGCCCGACGCCCGTCTCCGCCCTCATCCACGCCGCCACCATGGTGACGGCGGGCGTCTATCTCATGGCCCGCATGAACCCGGTGCTCCACGTGGCGCCCGGCGAGGTGATGACGGTCATCGCCGTCATCGGCGCGGCGACCGCCTTGTTCGCGGCGACGGTGGCCTGCGCGCAGGACGACATCAAACGGGTGCTCGCCTACTCCACGATCTCGCAGCTCGGGTTCATGTTCCTGGCCGTGGGGAGCGGCGCCTACGTGGCGGCCATCTTCCACATGGTCACGCACGCCTTCTTCAAGGCGCTGCTCTTCCTCGGGTCGGGCTCGGTGATCCACGGGCTGCACGAGGAGCAGGACATGAAGCGCATGGGCGGGATGCGCCGCTTCATGCCGATCACCGCCTTCACCTTCATCATCGGCTGGCTGGCGATCGCCGGTATCCCGCCCTTCGCGGGCTTCT
The DNA here is from genome assembly GCA_019347595.1 of Actinomycetota bacterium. GTDB lineage: Bacteria > Actinomycetota > Acidimicrobiia > Acidimicrobiales > JAHWLA01 > JAHWLA01. The sequence continues at coordinate 5,579 of JAHWLA010000020.1, read as the reverse complement.
GGTCGAAGGACGACATCCTGCTGGCGGCCTGGGACAAGAGCCCGGTGCTGTGGGCCGTCGGCTTGGTGACGGCGCTGCTCACCGCGTACTACATGACCAGGCAGGTGATCCTCGTCTTCTTCGGGGAGAAGCGCTGGCGGCGCCCGGCCGAGGCGGGCACGCCCGACAAGGACGAGCTCACCGCCCCCGAGCCGGTGGCGGAGGCCCACGGGCACAGCCGCGATCCCCACGAGTCGCCCCGCACCATGACGATCCCGCTGGTGGCGCTGGCTGCGTTGTCGGTCGTCGGCGGCGCGCTGAACCTGCCGTTCGGCGCCGCCAATTACCTCGGCCAGTGGCTCGTCCCGGTGTTCGGCGACCACCACGCCGACGTCGGCGACAGCACAAAGGTGATGCTGGCCGTCGTGGCGATCATCGCCTCGGTGCTCGGCCTGCTCATCGCCCGCGCCTTGTGGATGCGGCGGGCGGAGCGACCGGATCTGGAGCCCGCCGTGCTGAAGCGGGCGTGGGGGATCGACGGCCTGTATGCCACGCTCTTCGGCACCGGCGGTGGGCTCGTGGCCGCGGGCTCGGCGGCCTTCGACAAGCAGGTGATCGACGGCGCCGTAAACGGCAGCGGCAACGTCGTCCGGCTCGGCGGCACGTACCTGCGCCGGCTCCAGACCGGCTACGTGCGCAACTACGCCCTGGGCATCGCGGCGGGCACCGTCCTCATCCTCGGCTGGGCGCTGCTCCGGGTGGCGGCATGAACGTCGCCCTGCTCGCCGCCGCCCTGCAACCGCACGGAGAGTCGTCGACCGCCCACGACCCGGGCTTCCCGCTGCTGACCTCCATCGTCGTGGTGCCCGTGGTGTTCGCCCTGTGCGTGGCGCTCATCCCCCGCAGCCGTCCGGAGGTCGTCAAGCTCGTCGGCTTCCTCGGCGCCCTGTCGACCGGGCTGCTCGCAGTCGTGTGCGCCATCCAGTTCGAGAGCGGGGAGGCGGGCTTCCAGTTCGTCTCCAAGCACGAGTGGATCCGCGAGTTCGGCGTCTCGTGGCATCTCGGCGTCGACGGCATCTCTCTGTTCCTCGTGCTCCTGACCGGCGTGCTGTTCCCGATCGCGCTAGCCGGCCCGAAGATCCACCGCGACGTGAAGTCGTACGTGGCGTGGATGCTGGTGCTCGAGGCCGAGCGCCCGGGCTCGTTCCTCGCCCTCGACCTGTTCGTGTTCTTCCTCTTCTTCGAGCTCACCCTCGTCCCGATGTACTTCATCATCGGCGGGTGGGGCTACGAGAACCGGGTCTACGCCTCGCTCAAGTTCTTCCTCTACACGCTGTTCGGCTCGGCCTTCATGCTCGTCGGCATGATCGCCCTGGTGTTCCTCACCGCCACGGGCGACGCGCCGGTCACCTTCGACCTCGTCGAGCTGGCCGAGCGCCAGACGCTGGCGGCATCGACGGCGCGCTGGATCTTCCTGTCCTTCGCCATCGCCTTCGCCGTGAAGGTGCCGCTGTTCCCGGTGCACACCTGGCTGCCCGACGCCCACACCGAAGCTCCCACCGCGGGCTCGGTGATCCTGGCCGGCGTGCTGTTGAAGCTGGGCACCTACGGCATCGTGCGCTTCGGGCTCTACCTGTTCCCCCAGGCCTCGGTCGACCTGGCCCCGCTGCTGCTCACGCTGGCGGTCATCGGCATGATCTACGGCGCGCTGGTCGCCACGGTGCAGAAGGACCTCAAGCGGCTCGTGGCCTACTCGTCGGTCGCCCACCTGGGCTTCATCGTGCTCGGGACGTTCGCCTTCACCACCACAGGGCTGTCGGGCGGCGTGCTCCAGATGGTCAACCACGGGCTGTCGACGGGTGCGCTGTTCCTCCTCGTCGGCATGATCTACGAGCGGCGCCACACGCGGCAGATCGCCGAGCTGCGCGGCCTCCAGAAATCGATGCCGATGCTGGCCGCCGTGTTCACCGTCGTCATGCTGTCGTCGATCGGCCTGCCCGGGCTCAACGGGTTCGTGGGCGAGTTCATGATCCTGATCGGGAGCTTCGTCACGGCGCGCTGGTGGGCCGTGGTGGGAACGGCGGGCGTGATCCTCGCCGCGCTGTACCTGTTGTGGGCCTACCAGCGGGTGTTCCACGGGGCGCCCGACGAGGCCAACAGCGGGCTGCCCGACATGACGTGGGGCGAGCGGGCCGTCATGGCGCCGCTGATCGTCCTGATCGTGTTCCTCGGCGTCTATCCCAAGCCGGTGCTCGACCGCATCAACCCCTCGGTGGAGCGGCTCATCGGCCACGTCGAGCAGCACTCCGACTACCGCCAACCGACGGTGGCGGCCGAGCCCGAGAGTTCGCACTGATGACCGGCCTCATGTTCGCCCAAGCGGCTCAGGAACGGCCGCCGCTCGTCATGCCCGAGGTCGAGTACTCGGCGTTGGCGCCCATCGTCATCCCCATCGTCGGTGCCCTGGCGCTCCTGCTGTTCGGCTCGCTGCTGCGCACCCGCCCCCCCGCGGGCGCCTACGCATCCATCGGCGTGGTGAGCGGGCTGGGGTCGCTGGCCGCCGCCTGGTTCGTGTGGGACGACATCCGCGACGGCGGCTACCTGGCGGTCGCCAACGCCGTGGTGATCGACGGGTTCGGCACTTTCTTCGTGGCCACCATCGCGTGCGCCGTGGTGCTGGGGTCGCTGGTGGCCGACGCCTACCTGCGGCGCGAGGGGCTCGACGGGCCCGAGTTCTACGTACTCATGCTGCTCTCCGCCTCGGGCGGCATGACGATGGCCGTTGCCAACGACCTGATCGTGCTGTTCCTCGGCCTGGAGATCCTCTCCATCGCCCTCTACGTGCTGGCCGGGTTCCAGCGAGGCCGGGCGGCGTCACGCGAGGCGGCCATCAAGTACTTCGTCCTCGGCTCGTTCAGCTCGGCGCTGTTCCTGTACGGCATCGCCTTGGTCTACGGAGCGACGGGCTCGACGCAACTTCCGGAGATCGCCGCCTTCCTGGCCCGCAACGTGCTCGTCAGCAATGGCGTCCTGCTGGCGGGCATGGCGCTGCTGCTCGTCGGCCTCGGCTTCAAGGTGGCGGCGGTGCCGTTCCACGCCTGGACGCCCGACGTGTACCAGGGCGCGCCGTCACCGGTCACCGGGTTCATGGCGGCGGCGGCCAAGGCGGCAGGCTTTGCCGGCCTGCTGCGCGTTTTCTTCTCGACGTTCACCACGCTGGAGCTCGACTGGCGCCCCGTCGTGTGGGCACTGGCGATCGCCACCGTGCTGGTCGGCTCGGTGATGGCGGTGGTGCAGAACGACGTGAAGCGCATGCTGGCCTATTCGTCGATCAGCCACGCGGGCTACATGCTCATCGGCCTCCAGGCGGCCAACGCCGACGGCATCGCCGGGGCGCTGTTCTACCTGCTGGCCTACACGTTCATGGTTCTCGGCAGCTTCGCCATCGTCACCGTGGTGAGCCGTACCGGCGACACCGGCCACGCCCTGGAGAACTACCGCGGGCTGGCGGCGCGCCGCCCCGTGCTGGCGTTCGCCTTCACCGTTTTCCTGCTGGCCCAGGCGGGCATCCCGTTCACCACGGGCTTCCTGGCCAAGTTCTACGTCATCGCCGCGGCCGTGGAGGCCGAGTCGTACGCGCTGGCGCTGATCGGCATGCTGGCCGCGGTGGTCGCCGCCTTCTTCTACCTGCGGGTCACCGTGTTCATGTACTCGGCGGCGCCCGACGGCGCCGAGCCCGCGCCGCGCCTCGCCGTCCCGGCCGGGGTGGGGATCGCTCTGGGCCTGACGCTGGCCTTCACTGTGGTGTTCGGCGTGCTGCCGTCGCCGATCCTCCGCTTCGCCCAGCAGGCCACCTTCCTGTTCTGAAGTCCTTTTCTCGGCGGGCAGCCTGCCGAATGAAGAGGCATGGCCGAGGACCGACCGGACGCGCCGCGCACCGACGCCGTGGCGACCGCCCCTGCCCGCTCGCCGCGCCCCAAGCGCCCGCCGACCGGGTTGGTCGCCGTCGCCGACGCGCCGGCGCCCATGCCGCCGGTCACCCCGGTGACGCCGCCGCCCGCCCCGACGCTCGCCGAGCAGCGGGCGTGGGCCGAGCTCCACAAGCTGCGGGTGGACACCGAGCGGGCCGAACTCGAGGTGGCGTCGCTGCGCCGGCACGAGCGGGACGCCGGCGCCGATGCGAGGGCAGCCCACGTCTACACGTTCTATGCCGCCGTCGACGCCGACAGCGTGCAGCAGTGCATGGCCGAGCTCGGCGTGTGGTCGCGACGCGACCCGGGGGCGGCCATCACCGTGATCTTCAACTCGCCGGGCGGGTCGGTGCTCGACGGGTTGGCCTTGTTCGACTACCTGCGGCGGCTGCGGGGGCTCGGGCACCACGTGACCACGATCGCCCTGGGGCGGGCGGCCAGCATGGGCGCCGTCCTGCTCCAGGCGGGGGACACCCGGGTGGTGGGGGAGAACGCCTTCCTGCTGGTGCACGAGGTGTCGCACCACAGCGTGGGCAAGGTCAGCGAGCTGGAGGACGGGGTGGAGTTCACCCGGCGGCTCCAGAAGCGGCTGCTCGCCATCCTGGCCGACCGCTCCACGCTGACCGAGCGGGAGATCCAGCGGCGCTGGGCCCGCAAGGAGTGGTGGCTCGACGCGGGCGAGGCCGTCGAGCTCGGCTTGGCCGACGAGCTCCTCTGAGGCGCCGGCCCGCTCCGGCCCGGGTCTGACCGCTCCGCCACCCGCTTGATTGTCACACCCCCTCGGCATACTGGGGCGTACCTCCTCGGCTCGTGAGCCGGCCTCATCGCTCTCCTTCCTTGCATCTCTCCGCGAACGGAGTCACCATGGAAGACTATGAGTCTCGTCGCCACGAGCTGTACAGCGACCTGGAGCGGGCCATCGGCGAGCGGTCGGCGGTCACGCTCATGACCTCGCTGCCGCCCGTGGAATGGGGCGACCTGGCGACCAAGGCCGACCTCGACGCCGGCTTGGTCTCGGTCCGCAAGGACATGGCGGCCGAGTTCAAGCTCGTCCGCCTGGAGATGGCCCAACTGGGCACCGAGCTGCGGGCCGAGATGGCGAAACTGGGCACCGAGCTGCGGGCCGATATAGGTCAGCTGGGAGCCGATTCGCGGGCGGACGTGAGCGGGCTTCGCGGCGAGGTGAACGCGCTTCGCAGCGACATGAATGCCGGGTTTACCCTCATGCAAAAGGACTTCAGCGCCCTGAGCACGCAGGTGGCAGCCGAGGTGCGCAAAGAGGTCCTCGAGTTCGTCGTCAAGACATATCTCGGCCTGGCTGGGTTGCTCCTCAGTGTCGTCGCCCTCGTCCTCTTGCGCTGAGGGCGAGCACCCGCCGGGCTGGCCGGGGCTCAGTCGCCGGCGTCCACCCAGCTGGTGGGGTAGGCGGGGTCGTCCCAGCGTTCGGCCGCCGCCGTCAGGGTGAGTGGGCGGAAGGTGTCGACCATGACGGCCAGTTCGTCGGTATGCGTCTTGCCGATCGAGGCCTCGGCCACGCCGGGGGCGGGCCCGTGGGGAATGCCGCGCGGGTGGAACGTCAACGCGCCCTCGGTGATGCCCCGGCGGCTGAAGAACGAGCCGCTCACGTAG
>JAHWLA010000193.1 GCA_019347595.1 Actinomycetota bacterium | reverse complement strand
AGGAGCTCGAAGCCCGCCACACCGCCACCAACCCCGCCGCCTGAACACCTCGAAGTGTGCGGAGTTGAGTCCCCGGGAGGGCCCCAAGTCCGCACACTTCGAGGAATGGCGCGGAGAAGGGGCGCTCACCACGCTGTGAGCGCCCCTTCTCGTTGAACCGCCGTTGGTGAAGCGAGCCTGGCTAGGCCGCCATCTTGCGCGGGCCGTGCAGCGGGTGGCGCACCTCGGGCTCTTCGCCCTCGGACGTGCCGAACCAGTGGAAGGCCGCACGCCAGACGCTGGTGAAGCCGGCGATCACGAGGCCGGTGGCAACGGTGCCCATCCAGTCCTCACGGAACTCGATGCCGTAGCCGCTGAACAGCCCGTAGTCGAGGGCATAGGCGCCGCCGATCCCGAGGAGCATGGTGGCGAGGGAGTGGAACTTCGTAACCCCCGGAACCAAGTCTTCGAGCACGTCGACCACCTTGAACAGCGCGAGCGCCAGAAGTGCGATGGCTGCGAAGTGGTACATGGTGTCTTGCCTCCTGACGGAGCCGGTCGTGGTAGCCCCGTCATCAATTCGGACCGCACACCTGCCCCGTTGGTAACAGGCTTCTAGGGTGTGCGGCCGTGCGCGCACGGGCTCCTGGATCATCGGCCAACCTCGGCCCCGGTTTCGACACCCTGGCGATCGCCTTGGCGATCTACGTCGAAGTCGAGATCGAACCGGCCGACACCCTCACCATCCACGCCGAAGGCGAGGGCAGCGACCTCCCCGCCGACGAGTCGCACCTCGCCGCCCAAGTGGCCCGCCGCGTGCTCGGCCACGACAACGTGGCCATCACCGTCCGCTCGCAGATACCCGTCGGGCGCGGCCTCGGCTCGTCGGCCGCGCTGGCCGCGGCGGCGGCGGCGGCCGCAGGTGCCGACGACCCCCTTGCCGTCGCGGCCGAGGTCGACGGCCACCCCGAGAACGCGGCGGCGTCCGTGCTCGGCGGGCTGGTCACGGCCACGACCGTCGGCGAACGACCGGTCGCCGTCCGCATGCCGCTCGACCCCGACCTCGCCTACGTCGTCCTCGTCCCGACCCGGCCGCTGCCGACCAAGCGCGCTCGCGCCGCGCTGCCCGCGCAGGTCCCCCACGCCGATGCCTCCTTCAACCTCGGGCGCATGGGCCTGCTCCTCGCCGGCCTGGCCGACCGGCGCAACCTCGTGCACGAGGCCACCGAGGACAGGCTCCACCAGGCCGCCCGCGGCCCGCTGTTCCCGGAGGCGAGCCACCTTCTCGCCGAGCTCGTGAACGCGGGCGCCCTGGCATCGTGCTGGTCGGGCGCAGGACCGTCGCTGCTCGGCATCTGCGCCCGGGCCAATGCCGCCCGAGTGCGGGCCGCGGGCGACGAGCTGCTGGCCGAGGCGGGGGTCCCCGGGAAGGCCGTGCTCCTCGACGCCGACACCGACGGGCTCACCATCCCCGGGTGACGCCTGGATTACGGCTACGTTCGCTCTATGGCTACGTACGAGGGCTACTGCGTGAAATGCCGCGAGAAGCGGGAGTTCGAGGGCGAGGTCAAGGAGATGGCCAATGGCCGTCGTGCCGCTCAGGGCACCTGTCCCGTCTGCGGCACCAAGATGAACCGGATGCTCGGCAAGAACGCCTGATCCCCGGGGGAGGGGGCGGATAGGTTCGGAGGGTGCCCAGCGCCCCCTCCCGCGAGCTTGTCGCCGTCCCCAACCCCCACCCCGGCCGTGACTACGAAGTCCGGTGCGACACGCCGGAGTTCACCTGTGTCTGCCCGCTCACCGGGCAGCCGGACTTCGCCACGGTCACGATCAGCTACGTGCCGGACCAGTCCATCGTCGAACTGAAGTCGCTGAAGCTCTATCTCTGGAGCTATCGACAGGAGGGGGCGTTCCACGAGGATGTCACCAACCGGATCCTCGACGATCTGGTGGCTGCTGTCGCGCCCCGGCGCATGACAGTGCGCACCGACTGGCTGGTTCGCGGGGGGATTCATACCGTGGTCGAGGCCAGCGCGCCGTAGGGCCGCGCCCTGATGGAGGACGTCCGCTTCGTCGCCGAGGGGTTGCGCTTCCCCGAGGGGCCGACCGTGCTGCCCGGCGGGTTGCTGCTGGTGTGCGAGATGGCCACAGGCCGGGTCTGCCTGGTCGATTCCGCTGGCAACCTCGAGCGGATCGACGTCGGTGGCGGTCCAAACGGCGCGGCGGTGGGACCGGACGGCATGGCCTACGTCTGCAACAACGGCGGCTGGCCCATGCACGAGTACGGCATGCTGCTGGTCCCGGCCGACGTCAACCAGGGCGACGACTACCTCGGCGGGTGCATCCAGCGGGTCGACCTGGCGACGGGCCGGGTGGAGGTCGTCTACGACGGGTTGCGCAGTCCCAACGACATCGTGTTCGACGCGGAGGGCGGCTTCTGGTTCACCGACTACGGCAAGCAGCGCGAGCGGGACGAGGACCGGGGCGTCGTCTACTACGGCCGGCCCGACGGCGCCGAACTCCGTGCGGTGATCACCCCGCTCCTGCGTCCCAACGGCATCGGCCTGTCGCCCGACGGGCTGACCCTCTTCGTGGCCGAGACGCCCACGGGCCGGCTGTGGCGGTGGGACGTGACTGCGCCGGGCGAGGTGGCGCCGGTGCTGCCGCTTCCCCACGGCGGCAGCCTGGTAGCGGGCGTCGGCGGCGTGCAGTTCTTCGACTCCTTGGGCGTGGAAGAGGACGGCAACGTCTGCGTCGCCACCATCCTCAACCCCGGCATCACCGTGGTCTCGCCCGACGGCGACGTCGCGCACATGCCGTTCCCGGGCGACGTCTACGAGCCCGTCCCCACCAACATCACCTGGGGCGGCGACGACATGCGCACCGCCTACATCACCCTGTCGGCGACGGGACGAGTGATGGCGTGCCGGTGGCCCCGGCCCGGGCTGCGCCTGAACTTCTGAGCCGACCTGCGCTACAGATGCGCCGCGGCCGCCTCCTGCACCACGGGCACGATGTCGTCCCACGAGGCGCCCGGTGCCCGGGTGACGGTCACGAAGTCGTTGACGCCGAAGATCGACACGACGCCCGGCGCCGCGAACACGGCAGCGGCGAAGGGATCGGCGGCCGCCTCGTCGGCACTGCCGAACGTCAACGTGCCGGGCAGCGTCACGTCGAGCTGGAAGCGCAGGGCGTTGGGGTTCGGGGACGGCTGCGGGTTCGCGGTGGCCATGGGCGGACTCTACGCTCCCGAGCCGTGCCTTCCGCCGCTCTCGCCGCCGCCACCGCCCTCTTGCAAACCGGAATCGACGAGGGAGTGCACCTCGGCGCCCAACTGTGCGTTTCGCGGCGGGGCGAGGTGGTGGCCGACATCGCCGTGGGCGAGGCCCGGCGCGGCGTGGCCATGACGCCGGACACGCTGTTGCCGTGGTTCTCCGGCACCAAGGCCCTGACCGCGGTCGCCGTCGCCCAGCAGTGGGAACGTGGCGAGATCCTGCTCGACGACGCGGTGGCCGCCCACGTCCCCGAGTTCGCCGCCGCGGGCAAGGAGGGGGTGACGGTGCGCGACCTGTTGACCCACACCGCGGGACTGCGCAACGCCGAGCTGGCGGGCTCGGAGACCGACGGCGTGTCGTGGGAGGAGGGGCTCGCCGCCGTGTGCGCGGCGTCGCTCTACGACGAGTGGGTCCCCGGTGAACGGGCCGCCTACCAGCCCAAGGGCACGTTCCTCGTGCTGGCCGAGCTGGTGCGGCTGGTGGACGGGCGGCCGTTCGCCGAGTACCTGCGCGACGAGATCTTCCGTCCCCTCGACATGGTCGACTCGTGGCTGGTGCTGCCTCCCGACCGCGCCGATGCCTACGGCGAACGTCTCGGCGTCATGCACGACACGTCGTCGCCCGAGGCGGGCGCCCGGCCGCTGGCCGACAGCATCCCGCCCGACGCCCGTCCCAGCAGCGGCGCCATGGGGCCGGCTCACGACCTGGTGCGGCTGTACCAGACGCTGCTGCGCGGCGGCCGGCCCGTGCTGTCGCCCCAGGCTGTCGAAGCCATGACGGCCCGGCACCGCACCTCGCTGCGGGACGAGACGTTCGGGGCGGTCATCGACTGGGGGCTCGGGCTGATGGTGAATTCGTGGCACTACCGGGAGCAGCCCGCCCCGTACGGCTACGGCGACCGGGCGTCGCGGCGGGCGTTCGGGCACGGCGGCAGCCAGTCGTCCATCGCCTTCGCCGACCCCGAGCACGACCTCGCCGTGGTGCTGCTGACCAACGGCATGGCGGGGGAGAAGGGCAACCACCGCCGCACCCAGCCCGTCCTCACTGCGGTCTACGAGGACCTCGCCCTGTAGCGTTGAGGGTCGTGGCCGAGCGCTCCTATTGGGTGGAAACCCTCGGTTGTCCGAAGAACCAGGTCGACTCGGACAAGCTCGTCGGCACCCTCGAAGCCGACGGGATGACGCGCGCCCACTCGGCCGACGAAGCCGACCTGGTGGTGGTCAACACGTGCGCGTTCATCGACGCCGCCCGGCAGGAGTCGGTGGAGACGGTGCTGTCGCTGGCCGACGCCAAGCGCGACGGCGCCCGCTTGGTGGTGACGGGTTGCATGGCCGAGCGCTACGGCGACGAGCTGGCCGACGCCCTGCCCGAGGCCGACCTGGTGGCGGGCTTCGGCGTCCCCGTCACCCTCACCCGCCGTTCTGGTCCCCCGATCGCGCGCTATGACGCGCGATCGGGGGACCAGAACGACGGCAGGGCGGTGCCGGCGTTGGACCTGTTGAACCTGCCGCGGCCCAAGTCGTCGTCGCCGTGGGCCTACGTCAAGATCGCCGAGGGGTGCGACCGGCAGTGCGGGTTCTGCGCCATCCCCTCGTTCCGCGGCAAGCAGCGGTCGCGTTCGGTCGACTCGATTCTGGCCGAGGTCGACCAGCTCGACGCCCAGGAGATTGTGCTCGTCGCCCAGGACCTCGCCTCCTACGGCAAGGACGTGGCCGAGCTGGGCGCGGGCAGCATCGTCCCGCTGGTCGAGCAGGTGGCCGTCCGCGTGCCTCGCACCCGCCTGCTCTACCTCTATCCCTCCGACCTCACCGACGCGCTGATCGACGCCATCCTCGCCACGGGCGTGCCCTACTTCGACCTGTCGTTGCAGCACGTCTCCAAGCCGCTGCTGCGCCGCATGCGCCGCTGGGGCGACGGCGACCGCTTCCTCCGGCGCATTGACGACATC
>JAHWLA010000192.1 GCA_019347595.1 Actinomycetota bacterium | reverse complement strand
TGCCTACCCTGAACGGCGTGCCCCGGGGAGTCGCTCTCGTCGCCGTCGCGCTGGTGACGCTGGTTGCGGGCATCGCTCCCGGGCGCGCCGCCGCCCAGACGTCGACCACCCTCGCTCCCCCACCGCCGCCACCTCGCGCCTGGGTCCTGGTCGACGCCGACACGGGGGCGGTCATCGACGGCGGGCGGGAGCGGGAACCGATGCTGGTGGCCAGCGTCTTCAAGGTGCTCACCGCCCTCGTCGTGATCGAGAACCTGCCGCCCGACGCCGAGGTCCCGATCTCGGCGCGGGCAGAAGCGATGCCCGCCCGCAAGATGCAACTGAAGCAGGGCGAGGTGTGGTCGGCCGACGACCTCCTCCATGCGTTGCTGCTGGTCTCGGCCAACGATGCCGCCGTGGCGCTGGCCGAGCGGGTGGCCGGGTCGCTGGAGGGCTTCGCCGGCATGCTCGATCGCACCGCGGAGCGGTTGCGGTTGGCCGACGCCCCCGTGCTGCAGGACCCGGCGGGCCTCGACGACGAGTTCTCCGTGGGCGGCGGCAACCTCATCAGCGCCAGGGACCTCGCCATCGCCACCAGGGCCTTCCTGGCATACGAGGAGATCACGCGAATCGTCGCCCTCCCCGAGTACCGCTTCACGGGGGGCGACGGCGAGCCCCACCGCCTGCGCAACCACAACCGCCTGCTCACGCTGTATCCAGGCGCCATCGGGATCAAGACCGGGTACACCAGGCGGGCGGGCCACTCGCTGATCGGCGCCGCCACCCGCGACGGTCGCACGATGGCGGTCGTGGTGCTCGGCGCCGCCGATCCGTACCGGTCGGTGGCACAACTGCTGGACAAGGGCTTCGCCATGTCGGTGGAGGCGCAGGAGGCGTTCGACCACCTGCCACCGGTCGTGCTCGGGAACGGTCGGGAACCGGAGACTGGCGCCGCCCCCGCCGCTCGCCCCGTGTCGACGCCGACCGCCTCGGCGTCGGCGGCGTCGCGCCAGGGCCTGCCGGTCCCCACGGAGCTCGTCTTGCTGGTCGGCGGCAGCGCACCGGCAGTAGCGATCCTCATGCGGCGGCGCCGTCGGGCAGCCGCGGGCTTCGCCTGGCCCCAGTGACGCGGACGGAGCGGCGGCGTCATGCCGCCCTCCGCAGTGCCGTACGGAGGGCGCTGCACACTACGTCGGGCTGCTTGGTGATCTCCTCCCACACGAACCGGTAGACGCCGTAGCCGTGGTTCTGGGCGTCGCGGTCGCGTCGGCGGTCGAGGGCCATCTGGTCGACGCGGGCGTGCCAGCGGCGGCCGTCGGCCTCCATGATCACCCGTTCACGCGGGTAGAGCAGGTCGACTCGATGCGGGACGTCGGGCCGCCACGGCAGCGGCGCTTGGCGGACCGGCTCAGGGAGGCCGCCGTCGCGCAGCACGCGGAGCAGGCGGCGCTCGAGCACCGACTCGGGCGGCACGTAGCCCGGGCCGCGGGCCGCGAGCAGGCGGCCGAGCAAGCGCATGCCGTGCTTGCCGGGCCGCTTCAGTTCGTCGTAGAGGGCAAGGACGTCGTCGAGGCGGCAGGTCCGGGCCACGTGCGCGTCGTCGATGGCCCGGGCCAGGCGGTCGGGGCGGCGCCGGGCGGCCAGGTCGACCAGCGTGCGGGCCGGCGTGGTGACGGGGAGGCCGTCACGTGTCGTGACGTGGTGCGGTCGCAGGTCGGTCGACTGGCGCACCTCGTAGGCGGGCGGGCGCTCATGGTCGCCGTGGGGGACGGTGATTGTGACCGGGCCGGGGGCGTAGGTGGTCAGGCCATGGAGGGCGGCGGCCGCCTCGTGGGACACGACGGAGTGGAGGCCGACGTCGAGGTGCGCCAGCCACAGCCGTCGGTGCCACGAGTCCGGCCACCCCGGCAGCGAGTACACCCCAGGCGCCACGGCAATCCAGCGACCTGCCGCCAACCGACGGTGCGTGCGTTCGTTGGTCGCGCCGAGGCTGAATGCCTGGGAGCGCGAGAACAAGCCGTACTGCCGGCTCGCGAGCTCGAAGATCTGGTCGTCCGACATGGCCCCCATTCAACCGAGGGGGTGAGACAACGAACTCCCGAGTACATGGCGTACGAAATCCGTACGCCATGTACTCGGGACGAGAGGCGGTTAGCCGCCGGAGACGTCTTGGGGGCGTTCCTTGCCGGCGCTGATGAACGGCATCATCCCCCGCAACTCTGCACCCACCTTCTCGATCGGGTGCTCCTTGCCCTTGGCCTGCAGCGCCTTGTAGTTGGGGCGGCCGTTGCGGTTCTCGGCCACCCACTCCTCGGCGAACTTGCCCGACCGGATCTCGTCGAGGATCCGCTTCATCTCCGCCCGCGTTTCGGACGTGATGATGCGCGGCCCCCGCGTCAGGTCCCCGTACTCGGCGGTGTCCGAGATGGAGAACCGCATGCCCGCCACGCCGTGCTCGTACATGAGGTCGACGATCAGCTTGAGCTCGTGCAGGCACTCGAAGTACGCCGACTCGGGCTGGTACCCGGCGTCGACCAGCGTCTCGAACCCGGCCATCACCAGCTCGGTCACGCCGCCGCACAACACGACCTGCTCACCGAACAGGTCGGTCTCGGTCTCTTCCTCGAACGTGGTGTCGAGCACGCCGGCGCGGGTCGCCCCGATGGCGTGCGCGTACGACAACGCCACGTCGCGCGCCTTACCCGACGCGTCCTGCGACACGGCGATCAGGGACGGCACGCCGCCGCCCTCGGTGTACGTGCGCCGTACCAAGTGGCCCGGCCCCTTGGGCGCCACCATGGCCACGTCGACGCCCGCAGGCGGCGTGATCAGGCCGAAGCGGATGTTGAACCCGTGGGCGAAGAACAACGCATCGCCCGACGACAGGTTGGGCGCGATCTCCGACTCGTACACCGACGCCTGCTCCGTGTCCGGCAGCAGGATCATGATGAGGTCGGCTTCTGCCGCCGCCTCGGCCACCGTGCGCACGGGCAGTCCGGCGCCCGATGCCTTGGCCGCCGACGACGACCCGGCCCGCAGCCCCACCCGCACGTCGATCCCCGAGTCGCGCAGGTTCAGCGCGTGGGCGTGGCCCTGCGACCCGTACCCGATCACCGCCACCTTGCGCCCGGCGATGAGCCCGGGGTCGGCGTCCTTCTCGTATGAAACCTTGGCGGGCACTTGGCTATCCAACCTTTCCGGTCACACTGCGCAGGCGGGGTGCCTGCCGTTCCAGCTTGGGCAGGGCCACCCGCCCGGTTCGCTGCACTTCCACGATCCCATACGGTCGCATGAGCTCCTCGAAGTCGTCGAGCTTGGAGGGGGCGCCCGCCTGAGCGACCGTGAGCGCGGCGTGGCCGACGTCGACGATCTTGCCCTCGAACACCTGCACCAGCTCGATCACCTGGCCGCGCGTCGTGCCCTCGGCTTTCACTGTCAGCAGCACGAGCTCGCGCTCGACGGAGTCGTCGGGGTGGAGCTCGCCGATCTTCACCACGTTCACGAGCTTGAAGAGCTGCTTGGTGATCTGCTCCAACGGCGACGACTCGACGTCGACGACGATCGAGATCCGCGAGAAGCGCTCGTCGTCGGTGGGGGCGACCGCCAGCGAATAGATGTTGTACCCGCGGCGCGAGAACAGGTTCGTGACTCGGGACAGCACGCCGGGCCGGTTCTCCACCAGCACGGTCAACAGGTGGTGCTTCGGCGAGGTCGAGTTCGCGTCGGTGCTCATCGTCCGCCCTCCCCCTGGGCCGGGCCGAGGATGATCTCGTCGTTGGACGTGCCTGCCGCCACCATCGGGTACACCTTCTCCCGCGAGTCGGTGCGGAAGTCGATGACCACGGGGCGGTCGTCGATCTCGTTGGCCTTGTCGATAGCGGGCTGCACCTCCTCGGGCGACTCCACCCGCAGACCGACACAGCCCATGGCCTCGGCCCACTTGACGTAGTCGGGCAGGTCCGGGGACAGGTAGACCTCGGAGTACCGCTCCTCGTAGAACAGCTCCTGCCACTGGCGGACCATGCCCAGGTAGGCGTTGTTGAGGATGGCGATCTTGACCGGGATGCGCTCGGCCGACGCCGTCACCAATTCCTGCGCCGTCATCTGGAAACAGCCGTCGCCGTCGACGGCCCACACCATGCGGTCGGGTCGGCCGACCTTGGCGCCGATCGCCGCGGGCACCGAGAAGCCCATGGTCCCGAGGCCGCCGGAGTTGATCCAGGTGTAGGGATGGTCGAACTTCCAGTACTGCGACGCCCACATCTGATGCTGGCCGACGCCGGAGGCGAGGATGGTGTCGTCGGGCGTGGAGTCGCGCAGCGTCTCGATGACGTACTGCGGCTTGAGCGGCCCGTCCTCCTCCCACGACTGCTCGTAGGTGAGCGGGAACTCCTTCTGCCACTGCCGGACCTGCGCCATCCACTCGGAACGGTCGGGCTGCGCGCCGCCGTCGAGCGCCCGCACGGCGGCGATCATCTCCTCGATGACCAGCCGGCAGTCGCCCACGATCGGGACGTCGGGGCGCCGCACCTTGCCCAGCTCGGCGGGGTCGATGTCGACGTGGATGATCTTGGCGTCAGGGGCGAAGGCCGAGACCTTGCCGGTCACCCGGTCGTCGAAGCGCGACCCAAGGGCGATGAGCAGGTCGGCCTTCTGCAGCGCGGTGACGGCGGTGTAGTTGCCGTGCATGCCCGGCATACCGAGGCACAGCTCGTGGCGGTCAGGGAAGGCGCCGCGCGCCATCAGGGTGGTCACCACGGGGATGCCGGTGAGCTCGGCGAACTCGCGCAGCGCCTCGGCAGCCCGGGCTTTGAGGATGCCGCCGCCCGCGTAGATGACCGGCCGACGCGACTCGGCGATAACCCGCGCCGACTCCTTGATCATGCGGGGGTGGCCCTTGGTGGTCGGCTTGTAGCCAGGCAGGTCGGCGGCGACGTCGCCGTCGGTCGGCCAATACCACTCCATCGTCTGGTTGGCGATGTCCTTGGGGACGTCGACCAGCACAGGACCGGGCCGGCCCGTTGTGGCCAGGTGGAACGCCTCGCGCACCACCAAGGGGATCTCCGACGCCTTGGTGACCAGCCAGTTGTGCTTCGTCACCGACATGGTGATGCCGGTCGTGTCGCACTCCTGGAAGGCGTCGGTCCCGATGGCGCTGTAGGGCACCTGCCCGGTGATACACACCATGGGGACCGAGTCCATGTACGCGTCGCACAACGGCGTAACGAGGTTGGTGGCGGCCGGGCCGC